>CAZELH010000008.1:13553-20411 GCA_964513095.1 uncultured Candidatus Saccharibacteria bacterium | reverse complement strand
GCTATGGCCGCTAAGGCGGCTGGAGGTGGTGCTTCGACCGCACCGTCGGGCGATACCTAGTATCGCCCTTTTTTTATACAATACCTATATACAATGAATTCACGTGCACAAAAAAAGAATACATCGTGGGAAGCAGTTGCCGATTGGTACGACGCATTATTGACGTCGGAAAATACCTATCAAACGCGTGTTATTTTGCCTAATTTACTTCGACTCATGCATATTAAAAAAGGCGACGCGATTGTTGATATCGCCTGTGGGCAAGGTTTTTTTAGCGCGGCGTTTGCCGCTTCTGGCGCGCGTGTTACTGGAGTTGATATCTCGCCATCACTCCTTGAAAAAGCAAAATCTTCCGTTCCCACTGGCCTTTTTTATAAATCAAATGCGGAAGCGATGCCGTTCTTGAAAAGCAATTTTTTTGATGCGGCAGTGTGTGTGCTTGGATTGCAAAACATTGAAAAAGCGCATACGACCATTGCTGAAGCGGCGCGCGCGTTAAAGCCCGGACGATCCCTGTTCATTGTCCTCAATCATCCAGCATTTCGCATTCCTAATCACAGTGAGTGGGGGTGGGATGAGAATAAAAAAATTCAGTATCGTCGAATTGAGGAATATATGCATGAATCAAAGTCCGTTATCGCGATGCACCCGAGTGATCCGCATTCTGCAACCACCGTTTCTTTTCATAGACCTTTGCAATACTACTCAAAGGCGTGCGCAACAGCCGGTCTTTCGATTGTGCGAATGGAGGAGTGGGTATCGGATAAGGTGAGTGCGCCGGGGCCTCGTGCAAAGGCAGAAAATGAGGCGCGAAGTCAATTCCCGTTGTTTCTTTTCTTACAGCTTGAAAAAAAGCCGATAAAAAAAGCCTAATTTTGTATGAAAAAAATTCATCATTTTATTTACGATGTAAATATTTCGATTGATTCTGGTGTTGTTTTTTCTATCAAAGATGAGGCGCTTGTTCACCAAGTTCGCGATGTGTTGCGATTAAAAAATGGTGAACGTATTTGTTTGGTTAATCCTTCTAGTCATAAAAAATACCTTGTTCGCATCGTTAAGAGCATGCCAGACTCCATTAGCGTTTCTTTTGAATCAGAAGAATCCGGTGATATTTTTTTTCATAAGCCAGCTGTTCATATGTATGTTTCTATTTTAAAAAAGGACTTGTTTGAACTGGTTGCCCAAAAATTAACTGAAGTGGGGTGTTTCAGTCTTACTGGTCTTTTGTGTGACCATACGGTAAAAACAAATATTAACGAGGAGCGTGTTAAAAAAATTAGCATAGAGGCAACGGAACAATCACAGCAAAATCGATTAATGGAATATAGGGGCATTTCTGATTTTCCCGTTGCGCTTGAACGTGCATGTGTTGATAGCGAGTTGGTGGTGTTTTTTGATATCACCGAAACTAATTCCCGCTCATTTTTTGCTTCTTCTGGCGTGTCGTACGCTTCCGCATCTTTGTTTATTGGGCCAGAAGGTGGATGGAGTGATCATGAGCGTTCGCATGTTTTAGAGTTACAAAAAAAATATTCCCATTTGATCATTGCTTCTTTGGGAACATCGGTGCTAAAAGCGGAAACTGCAGCGACGGTTGCGGCGTACTGTGCTTGTGAATTAGGGTAGCGTTACTCGATTATTTATTGGTTTCGTGGTATAATACTGTTACGTCGTTATTATATTTTTCTCCTATGGATACAAAAATAAAGCCTGTGTTTTTTGGTGCTCTTGCATTGGCGGCTATTATGATTGGTGGCGCCGCGTTGCAGTATGTTTCCGCGTTTTCAAAATCAATTCAGCCATCGTCATTTCGTAGTTTTAGCGTGTCTGCTGATGGGACGTATGTTGCTGTTCCTGACATTGCGCAATTTACCTACAGTGTTTTGACGGAAGGTGGAAAGGACTTGGCGAGTCTTCATGATCAAAACGCTAAAGCGTCTGAAAAAGTTATCGCTTTTTTGAAGGCGAATGGCGTTGAGAGCAAGGATATTAAAACCGTTAGTTATAACGTATCTCCGAGATACTCATCATATAATTGTCCGATTGGTGTGATGTCACCTGCGGGTGGTGCTCCAACGTCAATTCGTCCGTGCCCACCATCTGAGATTGTTGGGTATGATGTTGCGCAATCTGTGCAAGTGAAGGTTCGAGATTTTAAGAAGATTGGCGATATTGTATCGGGGGTTGTGAAGAATGGGGCAAATAAAGTTTCTGAATTGCAGTTTACGCTGGACGATCCTGCTATTGCGCAATCAAAAGCACGTGAAAATGCTATTGCGAAAGCGAAGCAAAAAGCTGAAGGCATTGCTGATTCGACCGGTTTTCGTCTCGGAAGATTATTGGGAATCCAAGAGGGTGGAGCTGGCTATCCTGCTCCTTATTATCGAAATACCTTAACTTCTTATGCCGACGGTATGGGGGGTGCTGAGTTGAAATCAGCTCCTATTGAGGCGGGAAGTCAGGATGTAACCGTTTCTATTACGCTTCAGTATGAGATAGAGTAGAAGTCGTGTAACGTGAAACGTAAGTCGTGAATTGTTTAATCAGCCTGCTTTTAGCAGGCTGATTGTATAATAACCAAATATCAAAATATGATTGAAAAAAATAATAAAACACTTGTCGCAAAAACTCTTGCCATTATTCGGCAGTTGAAGAAATTATTTCCAGAGCCGAAGATTGCGTTGCATTTTAGTAATCATTGGGAGTTGCTGGTGGCGGTGATGCTATCGGCGCAGTGCACTGATAAGAAAGTGAATGAAGTGACGAGTCATTTATTTAAAAAATATAAAACGATACAAGAGTACGCGAACGTTAAGCGAAGTGAATTAGAAAAGGATATTTTTCAGACGGGGTTTTATCGCGCGAAAGCCCGCCATATTCAAGAAGCGGCGCGGATGATTTTAGAAAAATATAGTGGACAAGTACCTTCCTCGATGAATAGTCTCCTTTCTCTGCCGGGGGTTGGTCGTAAAACAGCCAATGTTATTTTACACGGGGCTTTTGGTATTAATGAGGGGATAACGGTGGATACGCATGTAAGGCGGTTGGCTTGTCTTTTTGGACTCACAAAAAATACCGATCCCGCAAAAATAGAAAAAGATTTAATGGCGCTTGTTCCTAGAAAAGACTGGCCGATTATTTCGCATCTCTTTATTTTGTATGGGAGGCAGTATTGTCCAGCGAGGTGTAGGCATACAATCTGTCCGCTTCGCGAGCAGATTGTGTGATTGCGTATTAGCGAATTGCGAATTAATTATTTTGATTCATTTCCGCCAACTGGCGGAACATAATTTATTAATCTTCTAATCCAATCATTATGTTATAATGATTGTTATGGATTCTTTTATAAAAGCGGACGTATTTTTTTTCATAACGACGATAGCGGTGTTTTTGGTGAGTATGGGGTTATTGGGTATTATTATATACGTGTTACGTATCATGCGTGACATTGGTGAGATTGTCCGATTGGTTCGATATGAGGCAGAGCATATTTCTAGTGATATTGGAGCTTTGCGAAGTCGAATGCAAGACAAAGGAGCTTTGGTGAGTATGTTTTTATCGCATATTCGCGGGTTCTTTTCGGGTGGAAGTACTGGCAAAGGTCGCAGGGTAAAAGTTAAAAAAGTAAAATAGTATGGCACACAAATCAAATAATTCGGGAGCAGCGATTGGTGTTGGGCTCGCGGCGTTGACTGCGGTGGCAGCAGCGGGTGCGTATTTTTTGTATGGCAAAGATGGCGCCAAAAATCGAAAGAAGATTAAGAGTTGGAGCTTGAAAGCAAAAGCGGAAGTGTTGGAAAAGCTTGAGAAAGCAAAGACGATTAATCAGGAGATGTACAATGAGGTTGTTGATGCGGTGGCGAAAAAATACGCCGCGGTAAAGGCAATTGATCCAAAGGAAGTGGAAATCTTGATGAAAGAGATGAAAGCTCATTGGAGTCGCATTTCGCGCGATATGAAGGAGGCGGAGAAGCGACATAAAAAATAACCCAGCCAATATGGTTTAGGGCATGGTTCGAGGACCTCGCTACAAGTAGCCAATAGTGAATATTTACATACAACCCACTTCTTTTGAGGAGTGGGTTGTATGCTATATTGGTAAGAAGAAAATTTTTTTCATGTCATCTCCGTATTGGAACGGGCCTGCCTGCCGGCAGGCAGGGATCCATGTTTTTTAGCATGTATTAAATAACTATTGGCTAGTGGCTATACCCTAAACCCTATGTCTTTGTCGATACAAAAATTTCAGAAGATTGTGTGGGATTTTTATCGCACTAATAAGCGGGATTTTCCGTGGCGTTTCACAAAAGATCCGTATGCTATTTTGATTTCAGAATTTATGCTCCAACAAACTCAAACTGCTCGGGTTGTTGAAAAATATACTGCGTTTCTGAAGCGATTTCCGACAGTTACTGATGTAGCACACGCTCGTCCTTCTGATGTTATTACTTTGTGGCAGGGGCTTGGATATAATCGCCGAGCATTGTATTTAAAAAAAGCGGCAGAAAAAATAGTGAGTGATTACGGTGGCGTTGTTCCGAATAATTCTTACGATTTACAAACATTGTCGGGTATCGGCCCATACACTTCCGGTGCTATTTTGGCATTTGCCCATAACATTTCTACGGTGTGTCTCGAGACAAATATTCGTCGCGTTTTTCTCTATCATTTTTTCCATGATAAAACGGGTGTGGCAGATAGTGAACTTATTCCATATATAGAAGCGAGTGTTGATCAAAAAAATCCCCGCGAGTGGTATTGGGCACTTATGGATTATGGCGCATCATTGCCACGTATTATAAAACAGAATTCAAACAGGAGGAGTGCTTCATATGTAAAACAATCAAAATTTGAAGGATCTCTGCGACAGGTGCGAGGCGAGATTCTTCGATTATTGACTGTTAAAAAATCTCTTTCTGTTGTTTCTTTGCGAACTGCTTTGATAAAAAAAGGATTTGAGAAAGAAAAAATCACCCGAGCGATGGGTGATTTGGTGAATGAAGGATTTATTGTGAAACAATCTCGTTATTATAGGTTGCGGTGATGAATGTTTTATCGCCTTATTAAAAAGTAAGACCCCCGAAGCAAATTTGCTTGGGGGTCGCTCTTGCTCTAGGGCAAGAGGTGAAGTCGAGCCGTGGCTCGGGTTGTGTCTACGTGAGGGACACAGCTCGACTTCTTTTACGGGGGGGGGAGCCTGTCGCAGAACCAAATCTGCGGTTGACTGTCTGGAGGTTGACAATAAAAATCAAATACTCTGCGACAGGCTCAACGGGTTTAGCGCAACTACAAGAAATCTTTTTGCTTTTTCATTAAAAGCAATCCTTTCTTTGCTGCTGGCCGATTTATGTGCCATGAGTCTTGTCTCTCAGCCACTGTGTGGCGCGTCTTGAGACTTTTTTTAAAAATAAATCTATTTCATCTGTTCTTCGAACTTGGGTTTGATTTAACCAATGACCCTGATCGAGTACTTTGATGCGATTTTATTTCTATGACTCCTTGTGCAGGCCTAATTTAGAGGACCCTGCACTACCTCGGTTTTGGCGTAACTAGCCAAAGTCGTGGGTTTTATGAGTTTTTGTCATAAAATTTTCTCCTACTTAGGTTAGCTAGCCACAGGAATTTTCCTGTGCTGGTTAAAGGGAAGGGAGGTCTGATTAGGGCACTTTAGGGGTGCCATCAGAGCAAAGGGTTTCGCTTCTGACTTTTCAGAAATCAAACCTCCCGCCATTTCATCCACGTTATTATAAGCGATCTCAAAATTGTATCTTCCCTTTACCGTCCTGTAATTTCGATTAGCCGATACAGGAAAAGGTTTCAATACTCTTTTGATTTAGTAACGCTACTTGTTTGTGAATGAACTTGAGACCAATATAGCAGGTACCAATTTATTTGTCAAGGGCCTTGGTTATGTATCGCGAACCTGCCTGCCGGCAGGCAGGTCTTGTATCGCGTATCGTTACATATAAAAATATCAAAAACAGTAAAAAAACCTTGCAAAATAAGGGTTTTTTGAGAATATCCGGTGCCTTTAGTTCATATTATTTTTTGTATTTTTCACTACTATACGCTATAAGCTATTTACTACTTGTAGTGAACGTAGTTGAACTATAAGCTAATAAGAATGATTTCGTTTACTATAACCAAACAATCCAAAAAATCGGGGGCGCGATTGGGGGTTTTGGCCACCCCTCATGGCGAGGTTGAAACGCCTTGTTTGGTGCCTGTTGCCACCCAAGGGGCAGTAAAGGCGCTTACCCCAGATATCGTGAAGACGAAAGCCAAGTCAAATTTGCTGATTTGTAACACGTTCCACCTCCATTTGAAGCCGGGAGAAAAGACGGTTAAGAAACATGGCGGGCTCCATGAATTTATGCAGTGGAAGGGATCGTTAATGACTGATTCCGGTGGGTTTCAGGTTTTTAGTTTGGGGTTTGGTCGTGACTTGGGAACTAATAAGATCATAAAAGATACCACTCGTGTTGCTGAAGTTGCACATGGTCGGCAATCTCAACAGGTAAAAATTTCAGAAGAGGGAGCCACGTTTCGTTCACCAGTTGATGGAGCGAAGATTTTTTTAGGGCCTAAGGAGTCAATAAAGATTCAAGAAGCACTTGGCGCAGATATTATTTTTGCATTCGATGAGTGTACGCCACCGAGCGCCACTCATGAGTATGTGAAAAATTCCGTCGCGCGAACGCACCGGTGGTTATTGAAATGTATTGCTACCAAAAAAAGCGATCAAGCGTTGTACGGAATTGTGCAGGGTGGTCGGTACAAAGATTTACGAATTGAAAGCGCGCAATTTGTCGGAGCAAGTGATGTTGATGGATTTGGAATCGGAGGAGAATTCGG
>CAZELH010000008.1:0-13453 GCA_964513095.1 uncultured Candidatus Saccharibacteria bacterium | reverse complement strand
CTTGGCATTGGTCATCCAGAAGATATTATCCCGATTATTAAAAGTGGTGTTGATACGTTTGATTGTATCGTGCCAACTCACTATGCACGTCATGGTACGGCATTTACGAGTTCTGGCCGTGTTACCATTGGCAATGCAAAATTCAAAAATTCATTGGAACCGCTTGATAAGAAGTGTGCATGTGAAGTGTGTAGTACGTATACAAAAAGCTATCTCCATCATTTGTTTAAGGCCCACGAGATTTCTGCACTTTCTTTTCTTTCCTTGCACAACATTTTCTTTTTCCAAACGTATATCGAGAATATTCGCAAGCAGATAAAAAATGGGAAGATATAGTTTATATATTTTTATATGGTTAATTCAATAAAAAAATTTTCTTCGAGAGCGCTCAAGGGCGCTAGCCCAAGCTTTACTCTCTCACAAAACTTTTTTATTGAATCTGTATTATGAATATTCAAGAATTCAAAAAACGATATTCGTATCATTTTCCGAAATCACTGATTGCTCAGCATCCAGCCAGACCGCGAGACAGTGCGCGACTTTTGGTGTGTGATAAAAAAACAGGAGAAACTACAGTTGACACGTTTTCTCATTTAGACAAATATCTTCCTCCAAAATCAGTAATAGTATTGAATGACACAAAAGTTTTGCCGGCGCGATTGTTGCTCCAGAAAAAGACAGGGGGCGCCATTGAGGTTTTTTATGTGCGAGAAATTTCAAAAACTGTCGTGGCAGTTCTTTTAAATAAAACTGTTTCTTTCGGTGATGAATTGTTTTTAGGAAACAAGCCTCTGTTTCGCGTTATTGAGCGAATTGGAAAAGAGTGGCTTGTTGAACTTACCCGTTCTTCTGTTTCTCGACCGATTGAGATTTGGATTGCTCATGGTACTGTTCCGTTGCCTCCATATATTAAAAATGCCTCACTCTCTAAAAAACAAAACAATCGCGACTATCAAACCGTCTTCGGTACACGTTTTGGCTCCGTTGCGGCGCCAACGGCGTCGCTCCATTTTACGAATCGACTCCTTTCAAAATTGCGCAGTGCAGGGCACACCGTATGCTTTGTAACGCTTCATGTGAACCTAGGAACGTTTGCACCGGTAACCGGCGATCATCTTGAGTCGGGAACGCTCCATAGCGAATATTTTTCAGTGCCACCTGCTACTGCCACCATTATTACTACTGCGAAAACTTCTGGGCGATCTATTATTCCTGTAGGTACAACGGCACTTCGCACGCTTGAATCCGCGTTTGACTCACGTGGTGTTTTGCTTGCTCAATCCGGCATGACGAACTTATTTATCCAAGAGGGATATGATTTTAAGATTGCAACTGGCTTAATTACGAATTTTCATGTTCCAGAATCAAGTTTGTTGGCTTTGGTGTGTGCGTTTGCGGGATATGATCATGTGATGAGCTGGTATAAGAAGGCTATTGGACTTGGTTTTCGATTGTTTTCATTTGGGGATGGGATGTTGATTTTCTGAAGGAAAATCAGCCACTAGCGACTAGAGTTTAGTAAGAATTTTTAAGTAAATTTGCATAGTTTGGTCTGTGGTATAATTATTTTTATTTCATGATAACTCAAGGTGTTAAAGCTCCGGATTTTTCATTGCCAGATCAAGATGGCGTTATCCATTCATTAAAAGAATATAAAGGGAAGTGGTTGTTGATTTATTTTTACCCAAAAGATAATACTCCGGGGTGTACCAAAGAGGCGTGTAGCTTGCGAGATATGTTTCCAAATTTCCGCAAGAATGATATGGCAGTAGTTGGTGTGAGTGCCGATAGCGTGGCATCGCATAAAAAATTTGCAACCGCATACGAATTGCCATTTACCCTTTTGGCAGATACGCAAAAAGAAATGATTAACGCCTATGGTGTGTGGCAGAAAAAGAAATTTATGGGGCGAGAATACATGGGTATTGTGCGCAGTTCATTTTTGATAGATCCAAAAGGCAAGATCGTGAAAGTGTACGAGAAGGTAAAACCAGAGATACATGGGAAGGAGGTTTCAGAGGATCTGAAACAGTTAACGGGTTAAGGTGTTGAAGGGTTGGCGAGTTAAGAAATATAAAAATAATTTGTTTTTAACCCATTAATCCGCAATTCGTTAATTCTTTAATAGTAATTTATAATTACCTCATGATTCCACTTATTGGAGGGCATGTGTCGGCGGCTGGGGGGAGTTTTAAGGCATTTGCCAATGCCGCGACTATTGGTGCCCACGCAATACAGATATTTGGCGCATCTCCACAATCGTGGCGTACCAAGCAGCCAACAAAGGAGGATGTGGCGAAATTTCAGACTGCGTGGAAGGCGAGCGAGGTGAAGGCGGTCTATTTGCACGGTGCATACTTAGTCAATTTAGCGACGGATAATGATGAGCTGTATCAAAAATCAATTGCCAATTTGTCGGAACATTTGGCAATTGCAAATGCATTGGGTGCTAATGGTCTTATTTTTCATATTGGGTCTGGTGAAAATATGAAGCGGGTTGTTTCTGGAATGAAGCAGGTGCTGAAAAATGTGTCTGGCGCTACCCCTCTTGTTATTGAAAATAGCGCGGCTGGTGGAAAGAAAGTGGGAGCAAAGCCCGAGGATATTGGTGCTATTATGGATGCCGTCGGTTCAAAACGAGTGAAAGTGTGTTTGGATACGGCGCATATTTTTGAAGCAGGGGAAATTGAGGAATATACGCCAACGCAGATTAAAAAATTATTTGATCGAATTGAAAAATCTATCGGTAGTGAAAATCTTGTGGCGATGCACGTGAATGATTCGAAAACGCTTTTTAATTCCCATCACGATCGTCACGAGAATATTGGCGAGGGACATATTGGGCTTGCTGGGTTTAAAAATTTGGCAAAAGAAAAACGAACGCATCATCTCGCGTGGTTACTTGAAGTACCGGGATTTGATGGGGAGGGGCCAGATAAGAAGAATGTCGAAATATTGAAGAAATTATTTTCTTGAGATCATTTCGAGTACATTTTTTCGAGAGCACTCAAGGCCGTTAGGCCGGTCTTACTCTTTTCTGTTATTGACGGGGTTGGATTCTTTTATTATATTTTTATAGTTCCTTGAAATACACATGAGCAGTCCTCTTCACGCGTGCGTAGGGAGTGTATTTTTAAGGATCTTCCTGAAACTTCATTGTGAAGTTTTTTCTTTGAATCTTTCGTTTTGCCACCTTGATACTTTACGAGCCATACCAGAATATCGGTATGGCTCTTTTTATTTGGGAAATTTTATACTACTTTTACGGTATGCGTATTGAGGTATTTGTAAAAACTGGAATGAAGGAGGCAAGTATAGAAAAAATGAGCGATGGCACGTACCGCGTTTGCGTGAAAGAACGTCCACAAGAAAATAATGCTAATTTTGCGGTGATGAATGTGTTGGCGCGACATTTTAACGTTGCGCTTTCTCGTATTCGACTTATTGCAGGAAGAACAGCATCTCATAAATTTTTTGAAATTATATAATTCATGGATCCAAAAGAAATACAAAAAAATATAGATATTATTATTCGTGATAAATATAGAGATAGCTCTCCGTCACAAGCGTCTTTGATACATGATATTGAGCGACTCATGACCGGAGAGCCGGTTGATTACGTTATTGGCTGGAAGCCATTTTTAGGGGCGCATATTGACTTGTCTTGCAAGCCGCTCATTCCTCGTGTTGAGACTGAATACTGGAGTGAGATCGCCATTACTTCTTTAAAAACCCGTTTTTCGGGGAATGCGAACATTACTATCCTTGATTTGTTTTGTGGATCGGGATGCGTTGGATTTTCAATGTTAATGCACATCCCAAATGCGCATGTTGATTTTGCGGATAAAAATTCTTTGTATAAAAAACAAATTGAAATAACTGGTGAGATAAATAAGATTTCGAATGATCGGTATCGATTTTTGAATTCCGATATTTTTTCGGGAATTTCTGGTGTGTATGATTGCGTTGTTGCGAATCCGCCCTATATTTCATATTCTCGCAAAGAATCATTAGATGAATCGGTAAAAAATTTTGAACCCGCGGAAGCATTATTCGCGGAAGATGATGGGCGAGCTCTTATTGGTTCTTTTTTGCAGGAGTTACCCAACCATCTCGCGCCACAGGGGATTTGTTTTATGGAATTTGGAGAGGGTCAGGCGCAATTCATTACTCAATTTCCACTGCCCGATACGTTCCGTATTCGTATTGGCGATGATCAGTATGGTGTGCCTCGATTTGCTATTATCGAGCGCTTCGCATAATTTCTTTTCAGTTGCGTGTTATCGGTTCTTGTGGCTTACTGGTGTCAGATTCTTAATTTTCACTGATTGGAGGCGGTAGTATGAATAAAATTGATAGACTTGATAGTCTAAGAAATCGCAAGGCTGTTTGTGCATTTCATTTGCGAAGCGGGGTAACTATTCACGGGAAGGTAGTCACCATTCACCGCGCATCGCAAGAAATTATTATTAAACCGGATCCTAATAATCCTAAAGATCTTGTGTTGAAAAATAGTAATGGTAGCGCAGAACATTTTATCACTTGGCTTGAGGATATCTTTAGTATTTCTTTGTACGAGCATCACATTGAATGGGATACTGGTAGGAAGTAATTTTTTATTTCCCCTGTCCATTTTGCGAAACGCAAAAATGAGCAGGGGTTTTGTTTTTTTCTCCATAACTTTTCCACAGGAAGTAGCTATTGACATTGGGTAAATAGTCTGATAGGATGGAATCGTTGTTAGGTTCTTTCGTACTTACTGTTCAGCGTGATAGGCCCCTTCTTGAGGCGTGTCAGGCGACAAGGTTCAAGAAAGTGTCGATCTTACAGCGTTTTTATTAAAAAGCTAGTTATTAGTAACATATGAAGCTTTACGTAGGAAACCTTTCATGGGGTACCACGAGCAGCAATTTGCAAGACTTGTTCTCGCAAAAAGGTGCAGTGACCTCAGCAACGGTTTTAAGTGGTCCTGATGGACGTTCTCGCGGCTTTGGCTTTGTGGAGTTTGCAAACGATGCAGATGCACAAGCAGCGATCGACGCCTTCAATGGCTACGAACTCGATGGCCGAAAATTAACTGTCAACGAAGCTCGCCCAAAGACCGAAGGCGGTGGTATGGGTGGCCGAATGGGCGGTGGCAATCGTTTCCGCTAAATAAAAAGGGTTATTCCTTTTTCGGCGGTGTATCAAAACCCCTTTAGCCGAACTTGAAAAAGTAGGCAAGAGGGGTTTTGTGTATCGTCTCTTGATATGTGTGCTGTATGATTTTTTATTTGTATATTTTTTAATTATTTATGAATTCAATTCGAAACATTGCTATTATCGCTCACGTTGACCATGGAAAAACTACCTTGGTTGATGCGTTATTGAAACAATCCGACAGTTTTAAGGTGAAAACCGGACAAAACAGCGAGTTGATGATGGATTCCAATGAGCTTGAGCGAGAGCGTGGTATTACTATTTTTTCAAAAAATGCCGCAGTTATTTATAAGGATACAAAAATCAATATTGTTGATACTCCGGGGCACGCTGACTTTGGCGGAGAGGTAGAACGTATTATGCGCATGGTTGATGGTGCTCTGTTGTTGGTTGATGCCAAAGAAGGGCCAATGCCACAAACAAAATTTGTGTTGAAAAAAGCAATTCAAGCAGGACATAAAATTATCGTCGTTATTAATAAAATTGATAAACCGGGAGCACGTGCCGAATGGGTGTTAAACCGAACCTTTGATTTATTTATTGAGCTTGGCGCTACTGACGAGCAGGCTGAATTTCCAGTGATTTATGCCGCCGGTGTTTTGGGTAAGGCTGGTTTGGAAAATGACTTGGAAAAAATGAATGGCGTTGTGCCTTTGGTTGACACCATTATTTCTCATATTCCTGCTCCTATTGTTGACGCAACCGCACCGCTTCAAATGTTGACGGTAAATTTAGCGTACGACAATTACAAAGGAAAAATTGCGATCGGGCGATTATATGCGGGAACTTTGAAAAAAAATAAAGAAGTCGCGCACATTAACCGTGATGGCGTGGTAAAAAAGGCAACCATTACTAGCGTGTTAGCGTTTGAAGGGATGGCGCGTGTTGATGTTGAAGAAGCGTACGCGGGAGATATTGTTGCGGTTTCGGGAATTCCCGATATTTCTATTGGTGAAACCATTGCCGATGTTTCCAACCCTGTTGCGTTGCCGACTATTTCCATTGAAGAACCTACGGTGAAGATGAATTTTTCTATCAACAATTCACCGTTTGCTGGTCGCGAAGGTACGTTGG
Organism: uncultured Candidatus Saccharibacteria bacterium; assembly: GCA_964513095.1. Classification (GTDB taxonomy): domain Bacteria; phylum Patescibacteriota; class Minisyncoccia; order UBA6257; family 2-01-FULL-56-20; genus JBDKGD01. Next base: position 7,180 of record CAZELH010000008.1, on the reverse strand, counting down.
TTACTTCTCGTAATTTAGCCGAACGATTGGCGAAGGAGCTTGAAACTGATGTGGCGCTTCGCGTGGATCCAACTGATACCACTGATACGTGGATTGTTTCGGGTCGCGGAGAGTTACACCTTTCTATTTTGATTGAAAAAATGCGTCGTGAGGGCTTCGAAATTCAAGTATCTCGGCCACAAGTTATTATGAAAGAAAAAGACGGCAAGACTGTTGAGCCGATTGAGCGTGTCACTATCGAAGTTCCTGAGCCATTTATTGGATCTGTTATTGAAGATATTGGAAAACGAAAGGGTACGATGGTTGATATGCGCGTCGAAAATGCTACTGGGTTTTTAGAATTTTTAGTTCCTACTCGTGGACTTATCGGATACAGAAACCAGTTTACGACTAATTCGAAAGGACAGGGTATCATGAATACTCTTTTTGAGGATTACGAGCCGTACAAGGGTGATTTTGAGGCTACTCCCCATGGTTCTTTGGTTGCTAGTGACTCTGGTACTACTCGCACCTACGGTCTCTTGGCTGCTGAAGGGCGTGGAGTGCTTTTTGTTGGCCCCGGTGTTGAGGTGTATGAGGGAATGGTGGTTGGTCAAAACGCAAAGGCGATGGATTTGTGGGTGAATGTGTGTCGTGAAAAGCAATTGAGTAACATGCGCGCGAAATCCGATGGCGGTATGGAATTTTTGAAAGTTCCTCATACCATGACATTGGAAGAGGCCATTGAATACATTAGCGACGATGAATTGGTAGAAATTACCCCATCAGCGATTCGAATTCGAAAAGTGAAGTTGAAGCAGTAGAATTAGTTACTAGGGTATAGCCATTAGGGTTTAGGTGGGGTAAAAAGGATTTTTATTAAAAGAACATTTTCCTAGGAATGTTTGCGTCCGGTGATTAACCCTAGACCCTAGTGGCTACTTGTAGTGAGCTAAGTTAAACTAGTGGCTTTTTTGTTATTCCTGTATCCTTATAACACTATGGTGGTAACCAAAAAGTTTACCAAGGAGATCAAAGATAAGCTCAAAAAGGGCGCGGTGGGGATCATTCCGACCGACACCTTGTATGGCATTGTCGGCTCTGCTGTTATTCCCGCCACCGTTGAGCGTATTTATAAAGTACGCAAGCGAACTCCGTCGAAGCCGATGATTGTATTATTGCCAAGCATTTCTGCATTGCGTATTTTTGGCGTGAAGCTTCCCGCGCGACTTCGTACCGTTGTAAATCGATTTTGGCCGGGGAAGGTGAGTATTGTCTTTGAATGTTCGGATAAAAAATTCCGCCATATTCATCGGGGAAACAAGACTATTGCGTTTCGAGTTCCCGATAATCCAAAAATTATCAAAGTATTAAAACGAACGGGACCGCTGGTTGCTCCCAGTGCTAATCCCCAAGGAGCGCATCCTTCCGCGAGTGTAAAAGAAGCATTTGATTATTTTGATGACGCAGTTGATTTTTATGTTGATTCTGGTCGTTTGTATGGAAAACCCTCTACCCTCATTCGTTTTCCGAATGAACACCAATTGTTGGTTTTACGTGAAGGTTCCATTTCTGCCCGTACAATAAAAAAAGTCGCTGGGTTTGATAATAAGAAGAAAAAGCGTTAACGAGTTTGGAATCATGATTTAGGAAGATAATATTTATGCCCCAGTTTTTGCTGGGGCATTTTATAGCTTATCTTATTTTACAAATAAGAATTTAAGAAAATTGATTTTTTTTGGATCAAAGAATTACGCTTTCCCTTACGTGCATTGATTGTCTCCTATGAATTCATAACTATCACGAATATCTTGTTCGACCTCATCATCCTCTTCTTCCCAATATTCTTTTGGATAGGCAAATTTGATATTTTCTTGAGTTATATGATATGTTTGTTCATCTTCATTAAACTCAATCAATCCTATCTTGACTAATAAAGCTAAGTCTGATTTTCCAAAATCAACATTAACGATTGGATAGTCGCTACCAGTATCTCCGTTTTCACCCCCGGGTTTAGATTTTGTGAGAGGGTTGAATGAATTGACTATTTCTTCTTTTGTAAAATGTTGAGGGTCTAGATCCTCTAAGATATGCCTGTATAATTTTCTAGCGCGGCTGTACCGGCTGTTTTGAGCACGTTCAATTGCATCCATCTTTGAATGCCAGCGAAATTTGCTTCTCATTGCTGTATCTCCTGTGTTTTAGATTATCAGGTTTGTTTGTAATCCCGATAAACATGGTTAGTAAAGAACATTTAGTATTCTAACTTATTTCCACAATTTGTCAATTATTGCATAATACGTCACTTTTTTTTGTTGAATTGGTTTTTTCCTTTATAATCTAGTCTATGGCAACACTACAAGAAATTTTTGACCGAATACAAAAAGCAAAACAAGAAATTAAAGAATTGCAGGGGTTATATAAAGCAGAGTTAACAAGTTTAAATGAGCACGAAGAGATAAAAGAAAAAATGCAAGCTCATAAAATGCGTAAAATTCAAATTGAAAAGGCAGTACAAGAGAAATTGCAGGCTGAATTTGTAAAATACGATGCGTTAAAACAAGCCGTAGCCGATGATCAGCAATTATTGGCGGATTTGGCACTTTCCACGTATCTAAAAGGAGAAAAAGTGGAGGTGGTGGATGCGATGAATGCCCCTCACGCACCATTATTTAAGGTTCAGTTCAAGAAACTACGTTCGTAAATACTATTTTGGGAAGATGAATGTCCTTACCAAAAAGGGAATTATTCAACTGATTCTTCTTGTTTTTTTCATTCTTTTATATCAGTACGGACCATTCCGACCACAACCAATTGCTTCTCCAATACGTATCAGTTCTTATTCTTCCTCATCCGCTCCTTTTGATGTGGCGGATGTTTTTGTTGTTACTCGTATTGTTGATGGCGATACAATCGTGGTGGAAGGTGATAAAAAAGTGCGAATGATTGGGGTAAATACTCCAGAAACGGTTGACCCTCGTCGTAGCGTGCAGTGTTTTGGAAAAGAAGCATCCGATTTTACAAAAAAACTTCTTGAGGGGAAAAAAGTTCGATTAGAAAAAGATGTTTCTGAAACAGATAAATATGGAAGACTTCTTCGATTCGTGTATTTGATTGGTGATGATGGTAGGGAATTGTTTGTTAATTATGAACTGGTCGCGCAAGGATACGCGCGTGTTTCAACATTTCCGCCCGATGTTTCTCGTGTCGATCAATTTTTGTTGGCAGAAAAAAATGCGCGCGATGCAAAACGAGGTTTGTGGAACGCGTGTCCACAGTTATAGCGTTCGTTGTGCATGCTATAATTTAGTAAATGCCGAAAACATCTTTTATGCATGAAAAATTATTTCGGGTAATTTTCATTACCATTTCGGTACTTCTTTTTCTTATTATCTTGAGTCCTCTCGCGACTCCTGTTCTTCTAGCGATAGTCTGTGCGGCATTGTGGCATCCTTTCTATCTTTTTATAAAAAAACGATTTCATTTGTATCCATCTGTCGCATCATTTTTAACTCTTTGTATTTTTGCTCTTGTTGGAATCGTGCCTCTTGCTTTTGTCGGTGTTCAGATTGTGCAAGAAGGTGTTTCTGTGTATCAATATGCCAGCGGTATTTCGTCTGATTCACTCGCGGTTTACGGTAACTCAATGGCGATATTTGATAGATTTGTATCTCCTGATTCGTTGATTTCTCGTGTTGTCTCTTTTGAATCTTTAATAAGAAAATTAGCAGAATATATTACTTCGCTTGTATCGTATACTTTATCGCAAGCGATTTCGATTTTTGTTGGACTGGGTATTTTCTGTTTCTCTTTTTATTACGCTCTCAAAGACGGAGTAGTATTAAAGGAGTATATTATTAAATCCTTGCCGTTTCCGATTTCGGTTTCTCAAAGAATATCAAATCAATTGTACGGAACTATTCATTCCGTTATAAAAGGATTTTTGATCGTATCAGTGTTGCAGGGAGTTTTGGCGGGGGTTGGATTTTGGATTGCGAGCGTCCCGCAGCCAGTGTTGTGGGGTACGGTTGCGACGGTTGCGGCGTTAGTCCCGGGATTTGGTACCGCGCTCATTGTTATTCCTGCGGTACTCTACAGTCTTATTTTCCAAAGCATTTGGCAGGCATTGTTTTTATTGACGTGGGGAGTGTTGGTGGTAGGCACTGCCGATAATGTCATTCGACCACTTTTAACTAGTCGAGAAACTGGCCTGCATCCACTTTTTATATTTTTAAGCATTATTGGATCAATTCAACTCATTGGCATTTCCGGTTTTATTATTGGCCCTGTTATTGTCGCGCTTTTATATGCGTTTACCCACGATTTTTATAGGTCGTCTTCATAATACATACTCATCATTCTATGCTTACCGCTATTCTGTCTCATTTATTCATTCGTGATATTTTAGATATTTTTGGTATCGCGATTCTTATTTATGTGTGTATTCGTTTACTTCGCGAGACTCATTCAACTCCTGTTGTTATCGGGGTTCTTACCGTATCTTTTTTCTATCTCATTGCTCGATTTTTGGGATTACCTCTTACTGAAAGTGTGTTACGGACTTTTTTGAGTACCTTTTTGGTAGTACTGGCTGTTGTGTTTCAGCGAGAACTCCGACGATTTTTTTCTTTCTTTGGCTTTTTTAGTGTTACGAAGATTTCGGCACCGCCAAGATCTGAAGTTATTGCGACTGTTGCTGCGACGGCGTTTGAACTTATTCAACGAAAACTTGGTGCATTGATTGTATTTCCCGGAAACGAGGATATTAGTCGGAATGTCGAAGGCGGACATGAGTTGGGTGGTGAGATATCGGAGCCGATACTTTTAAGTATTTTCGATGAAACTTCTCCGGGGCACGATGGGGCTGTTGTCATTCAAAATGATCTTATTACAATGTTTGGCGTGCATTTACCACTTGCTGAACAGATTGAAAAGGTGCGTCAGTTTGGCCTTCGACATCGCGCAGCTTTGGGACTTTCGGAGCGTTCCGATGCCCTTATCGTTGTTGTTTCGCAAGAAAAGGGAAAGGTGAGTATTGCGTATCGAGGTAGTATTCGTCATGTGGGCGGTGAACAGGAGCTTATTGAAGTCCTCACTTCTTTTTATCGTGAGAAATTTCCGAAGGCTAATACGAAATATGTGTTGGGATGGGCGAGTCGAAATGTGCTTGTTTTTGCCATAGCGCTTGGTTTGGCGACCGCTATCTGGTTTGCTGTTCAATTACGTTAAAATCGTCTATACTACGCGTTACTATGAAATTGTTTCCCGAAATCCGTACCCAGTTCCATTTACCCGAATGGCTCACTCTTTCTTTCACGGGATTGGCACTTTTGGGTTTCTTTGATGCATTGTTTCTTACGTGGCATCACTTTGCGGGTGTTCCGGTGCCTTGCAGTGTGACGGCGGGATGTGAAGCAGTGCTTACGAGTAGCTATGCTGTTTGGTATGGTGTTCCTCTGGCCTTAATCGGGTTATTGTATTATTTTTGTCAATTTATTCTTATGATTGGCTACTATATCTCTCGCAACCCTCATTTCTTTATTTTTTGTGTCAGTATCGCGTTTGTGGGATTTTTGTCTTCTATTGGATTTGTCTACCTGCAATTTTTTGTCATCAATGCGTTGTGCGCATATTGTCTTTTTTCCGCGTTCATCTCTACCATACTCTTCATTTTTAGTACTGTTGGGGTCTTTCGATATCGCGCTTAGGGCTTTGATAGCGTTCTGACTTTAATCAGGGTATACTACAGGAGTCGCAAATTTTTCATACTTTTAATCCTTATGTCCAACGTTATTATTTATTCAACTCCATGGTGCGTGTATTGTAAGATGGCGAAAGAATTTTTTGCTAAAAATAATATTGCTTTTACTGAAAAAGATGTCGCCGAAGATGATGCCGCGCGCGATGAGATGTTTAAAAAGACCTCTCAAATGGGTGTGCCGGTGATTGATGTTGATGGAACGGTGATTGTTGGTTTTGATAAGCCGAAACTTTCTCAGTTGCTTAATATCGCCTAGGTTTTTATTTTATACGATGCCTCGTGTCCGTATTATGCCGACTTCGGTTGTCCTTTTTGGGGTTACCGGTGATTTGGCGCAAAAAAAAATACTTCCTGCGCTCTGTCGACTGTATGCTCGTGGCGCAATCCAGAAATCCATTACTATTATTGGTTTTGGGCGACGTGAGTTTGATGATACTCAATTTCGCAATTTTGTGACGGATGTGCTTGTTCGCTCCGGCATTAATGAAAAAGACATTCGTTTATTCGTGAATCGATGTCGATATGTGCAGGGATTTTTTGATGATGAGCAGGCATACAAAAAGCTCGCGCAATTTTTTGTTGCTCAACAACATAAAACAGGTGCGTGTTCGAATATTTTGTTTTACTTGGCAACACCGCCACAGTTTTATAAAACTATCTCAACCCGTATCCATTCTTCGGGTTTATCTGTTCCGTGTGTATTCGCTGACCAACATCCATGGGTGCGTATTTTAATTGAAAAACCATTTGGAAAAGATGCAGAAACGGCTCGTGCACTCGACGCTTTGTTGGGAACTCTTTTTCGAGAGGATCAGATATATCGTATCGACCATTATTTAGCGAAGGAAACCGTGCAAAATTTGCTCGCGTTTCGGTTTGCAAACCCATTGTTTTTGTCTACATGGGATAACCGGTCTATTGAAAAAATTCACCTTACTTTTTTGGAGAAAAAAACAATTGGGAGTCGTGGCATATTTTATGATGGTGTGGGAGCGTTGCGTGATATTGGACAAAATCACATGCTTCAGATGTTGGCGCTTACTACCATGTGTAGTCCTAAGGGTTGGGATGCCGAGAGCATTCGTCGCGCGCGATACGAGATTGTGAAATCTCTTCATATTCCAAATCCAAAAGAAGCAATTTCTACCAGCGTGCGTGCTCAGTATCGGGGATACAGAAAAGAGGATTCCGTTGCTGCTCGTTCAACAACCGAAACTTATTTCGCGCTCCGTCTTTCGCTTGATGATTCTCGTTTCAAAAACGTGCCTCTTATTCTTGAAGGAGGAAAGGGTATGGATGAAGATCGCGTTGAGATTAAAATTATTTTTAAATCTCCCACGAGCCCTTTATTCCCTGATTCTTATCCGAGTGAACTGATCTATCGCATTCAACCTGATGAGCATGTTTCCTTTTCTTTTTATACAAAAAAAGCAGGACATG
>CAZELH010000007.1:0-28076 GCA_964513095.1 uncultured Candidatus Saccharibacteria bacterium | reverse complement strand
CTCCACTGCCCGTTGCCCAGTTGATTGTGAGATTGACAAGTCGATTGATAGCCGCATCAATAAGTGCGGATACAAGCTCTTCGATGCGTTGAGCGCTGACGATTTGATTAGGTTTCCAGTTTAATGATCCAAATAGTGAATGGGCTACTGCTCCTCCCGGAGTGTTTATGCGATAATCGTCTACATCGCAGAGAGTTATACTACATTTTTTGTCCGCTGGACCACCTTTATCACAATCTGTTTTTACTACATTGACGGATCCTGTTAATTCCCCTAGGCCAGAGGCGTATTCACCGTTCGTTATTTCGCTTGTTTGCGGGTTATTGCATGTTTTTCCTCCAGACAAGAATCCATTGGAAGACGTTTTTTCATTTGTTGACGCTTCTTTTGATTTATTCACTTGGCGTGATATTTTTTCATTGAGCATAAACATACTTCCCCAGAGTTGATTTTCGGGTCTAAGTGTTGTGGCATAGGCAATCCAACCGCCGTTGGCAAAGCTATCATAAAATGACTGAACGTTATCTATCACCTGATCAAGTGTGCAGGTGAGGTCGAATGATTCTTTATCGGTTGCGTCACTGACTGGAGTAAGGGCAACTTCAATTAATGGTCCGAAACTTTGACATAATTTCGGGTACGCTTTTGAAATAATGGCTGACGCGGCGGTGTTGCCGATACTGCTTAATTCTTGTTTCCAATTTGTGACGAATTTTGGCTTCCCTCCTCCAGAAATCCAATTTACTAAATCACGTTGCATTTGGTTGATGATTTGATTTACTAAAATGCGCAAGAATGTTGTATAGAGCCATTTCCAAATGTCGGTTACTGAATCTTTAATTAATTGAATTTCTGCTATAAGATCTTGCACCCAGGCAAAAAATGCGTGAGCAGTTTTGGGTCCCAATGTATTTTCCCAGATAACAGAAAGGGCTGTTTCTCGTCCTTCTTTTGTTGGGAGTATTCCTACTTTTTGAGCAGCGATGGTCAGACTGTTTAATTGATTAGTGTATTCTGTTTGTCTTGTTTGTAGCGCAAGAATTACTTTTACTGGATCGTTTATATTTTGACCATAAAAACCAATGGCATTTTTTTGATAGATGGCAACGGTAGCGAGTTTTTTATGAAATTCTTGTAGGGTTACGGGTACTTCTATTTGATTTATTTTTTGAGCGAATACTGCAAGATCTTTGTTTGCTTTGCCAAGCGTCTCGGCTGATAACGTTTGTTGTGAAAGTGTTGGTATGCCCGCCTCTGAAAAGTACGTGTCAAATACATTTTTTATATTTTTAACATACGCTTCAATGTTTTCGGTTGAGGCGGGAACTGTTTTTATTGTTAATTCCGCCTCTGTTGGTTGCCAATTTTCAGCTACTTGAGCCAAATCTTTTTCGTTGGCAGTGGCATTGAGAATAGTGTTTATATCTGGAGCCAATATGCTTATCCCTGTTTCATCTGTTTGAGGGCCGTCTGGGTTGTTCTTTAAGGTTTCATATGATGCTTGTTTCACGAATCGTTGCGTGAGATTATCATCTTTTTCGATTGTCGGAGGGATGTTGTCTCCTATTGGGTACGTGTCTTTTGGAAGAAGGGTGGCGGTTAAGTCAGTGACATTTTCTTGAAAGGCGTTGGCGCCAATTTGCGGAACTGTTTTTTTTGCTAGTTCTTGTGAATCTGCTTTTTTGGCGATTTCTTTTTGACCTTGCCATCCAATTAACGCAAAAGTCACGCTGGTTGCAATCACTGCAAGCGTTAAAAATCCAACTATAAGATTCGTGATTTTTTTTGTCGTCACAGAATGTGGGAATATATGAACTCCCACACTTATTATACGGTACTTTGGTGTTTATAAGGTGTGTATAAAGCGAACGTCGCGAAACGTAAATCGTGTAACGTGTAGCGTGTATCGCAAAATACAGAAGCAGATAGTATATGGCTTATGGCATATAGCGATCCAAAGACCGAAGAAAGAATAATGAAAATACATAGATTCCCGCCTTCGCGGGAATGACAGATGGGGCGGGAAGAAATTACGGATTAAATGATTGTGGATTGAGGATTAAGAAATATACAAAAACATAGATTCCTGCCTGCCGGTAGGCAGGGCTTCTGAGGGCAGGCAGTGGGGGGTGAAACGAATTATGGATTGCGGATTGAGTATTAAAGAATTGAGGAAAGAGCGATGATTTGGTCTATTGTGAGGTCTTGGGGGCGGAGGTTGGGCGCAATTCCTTCTTTTTCCAACACTTTTTCTATATCAGCGGACGTTATTTTGCTATTTTTCTGTTTCAAGCCCGCTTTTAGGTTGTTCTCTATTGTTTTTCTTGGTTGCGCAAACAGAATTTTTACCAGTTCGTAGTATTTTTCGGTATTTTGGGGGTTAAAATCTTCTTTTTTGATCATTTTTACCACGACTGAGTCCACTTTTGGCTCGGGAGAGAAGTCTTTTTTGGAAACGAAACAGATTTTTTCCGCCGTGCTCCATACTTGGACTGATGCCGCGAGTTTATTCATGTGTGGGGGTTGAGCGGTTAATCGTTCCCCTACCTCTTTTTGTACCATTAGGACGGTGATTTCTGGTTTTTGAGGGAGCTCGCTAATGATTCTGAGCAAAAATCCGGTGAGATAATATGGGATGTTGCCGATAATTGAGTATTTTTGCCCGTTATTTTTTAAAGTGTTGCTTACTTCTGGCAACATATCACGAATATCGCCATGTTCCACTGTTACGCTTGGTAGCACTTCTTTATATAGGGAGAGTGCAAGGCGTTTGTCTTTCTCTATTGCTACGATAGAGTTTCCATTTTTTTGTGCTTGCGCACTCAGCAATCGTGTTAAGGCGCCTCTGCCTGGTCCGATCTCTATAATCGTTTGGTTTGTTATTTTTTCCAACTCCCCTACTATTTTTGCGCTTATAGCAGGGTTTTTGAGGAAATTTTGACCGAGGAAGGAGGACATGGGTATCAGTATTTAGTATAGAGTATTGAGTATTGTAGACAACAATTACAAAATCAGAAATTTTAATATTACGGCTCAGACACGAAGTGTTGATCTAGGTGGGCTTAGAATAAGTCGTGAATCGTTAAAATGCAAACAAAGCACTATAAGAAACGAACGATTTAATCGAAGGAAATGTAGCGTTCGTCGGAGGAATCGTCGAGGCTCTGCGCCATATATCCCACGCTTTCAAATTCGGTTAAATCAGCGGGTATTTCAAAGAGAAATCGTGAAGGTTGCCCCCAGTAGCTAATAGTTAGATGCTTTCTTGCTCTGGTGATTGCGACATAGAGCAATCGACGTTCTTCTTCTATTTGTTCTTTGCTAAAAAGCGACATTTGGTGGGGCAGGTTTTTTTCTTGTGCTCCTACTATATATACGCAATCAAATTCGAGTCCTTTGGCGCTGTGCATGCTCATTAATTGCACCGGATTTTTCGAAGATTTTCTGTTGCTGACTGCTTGTACAAGACTTACCTGTTCCAAAAAAACTCCTAAGTTATCAAATTCTTTCGCAAAACGAAGCAACTCTTGAATGTTTTCTACTCGTTCTTTTACATTCTTTAAGTATTTTTGAATATAGCCACTATAGTCGGAGGCATCGAGAAAGTTTTTGATAGCTATCTCTGGTGTGAGCTCTGTTTCGCTTGTAAGGTGTGGCGCTACCTGTTTAAACCGAGTTTTTGTAAACGATGTTTCGAGTCTATCCTTGCTTACGCTGTCTTGTGGATTGTACATGACTCGTAGTGCGGCGATAATATCTTTAATTTCTTTTCGGTCATAGAATTTTATACCACCGTAGATGATGTAGGGTATTGTTTTTCCCACAAGAACTTGTTCGAGTGCGCGGGATTGAGCGTTTGTTCTATATAAAATTGCTATTGTTTCTTGCCCCTTTGTCTCGCTTCGACGCTCTTCGATTTTTTCGCCTACGATATTTGCTTCCTGATTTTCAGTACCCGCTTCTATTACGTGAATTTTTTCGCCTTCTTCTTTTTGAGCTCGAAGAGTTTTTTTCTTTTGGTTGCTGTTGTGATCTATGAGTGCTTGGGCGGCATCGAGAATTATCTTGTGAGAACGATAATTTTCCTCGAGAAATATTGTGTGCGTATTTTTATATTGTTTATCAAAATTGAGAAATATGTGAATGTCCGATCCTCGCCATGTGTAGATGGTTTGAGCGTCGTCCCCCACTACGGTTATGGTGGTTTTTGGCCCCACTAATAATTCTATAAGTTGTGCTTGGAGTGCGTTGACATCTTGATACTCATCGACAAGGAGATGGCGGATTGATTCTTGGAGTGTTGTGCGAGCTACCGGATCGGTTTTTAAAAGATCAACCGGTTTTTTTATTAAATCATCAAAGTCAAAAGCGTTATTGCGCGCCAATGCTTGTTCGTAGGTTTCGTATATATGAAGAAGGAGTGTGTCTGGTGGATATGTTGAGTTTTCAAGACTCTTTTTTTCGAGCCACCCGTTTTTAATGGCCGATATTTTTTCACTGACGCGAGCCGGTTTTAGCTCCTCACTATCTTTGTCGCCATATTTTTTCACCCCTTTTATTATTGTTCGTATTAGTTGGAGGCTGTCGCTGTCGTCGTAGATGATAAAATTAGGTTTTCGACCAAACGGTGTATGCATTTTTTTTAAATATCTGGCGCCAAAAGAGTGGAATGTGCCAATAAACATATCTTCGTATTCGGCGGGGAGATCGCCTTTTTCCTCTTGAACGAGCCGAGCAACGCGTTCTTTCATCTCCTTTGCCGCTTTATTGGTAAACGTTAAACCGCAAATACGTGATGGATTCTCACCTTCTCTAATAAGGCGAGCAATGCGTTCGGTTATTGTCTTTGTTTTGCCGGTACCCGCGCCAGCTACAATGAGGACTGATTGTGATCGCGACTCTACCGCCTCTTTTTGTGCTGGATTGAGGCGTGACGTATATATATTGCCGGTGTTTTTGTCTTGTGGCATAATGGTTTTATTGTTTGTTTTATCTTACGTAGTCTCTTTTGTAAGGCGTTTCTTTCCAGCACTTATCGCAGGGTGCCTTGTTTGGGTTATTATATCAGCGTCAGGCTTTTTGGGATATGATGTTAGCTCTTTATACGGCTTTTACCCGTTTTCTTCGCACGCTCTTTTGCCTTTTGCTTTTCAAAATCAAGAAATATCCCCTGTGGTGCATGTCGTACCTGATGCTTCTCCGGCGCATTCTTTTTCTGGGGCTGATTCTTCTAATTTTTCCCTTCCTGCAACGCTTGGTAATCGTGTGATTGCTGCTGAAACAACCGAATGGGATGTTCCGTTGTTTGATTTTACCGCCTCCGATTCTTCTTACGCTATTACTCCCGCGTCTTTGATTGATGATGACGGGGCGTTTGGCGGGAGTACGGTGTTGTCCACCTCTGTTTCAACGGTAACCGAACAAAAGACATATATAGTAAAGAAAAAAGACACTGTTGCACGTATTGCTAAGCTATTTGGGGTTACAACCGCTAGTTTGTATCAATCTAATCCTTCGGTTCGTAAAAAAGGGTTGGTTGTGGGTCAAAAACTTTCTTTGACTGTTGTTACCGTTAAGAAAAGCCCTGTTTCGGATGAAGTCGCTGGGTATCGTCTCCTTCCGATAATATCGGGATATTTTTCAAAACCAGTTGATGGTGTCACCACCGGAGAGATTGGTTTTTATAATGCTGTTGATTTTGTTGCGGTATGCGGAACACCTGTTACCGCTTCTGCTGAAGGAGTTGTTGTGCCTGATCCCGCCATTACCGAGACGCCTGATAAGTGGAATAACGGATACGGAAACTATGTTTTAATTGAACATCAAAATGGAACGAAAACGCGATACAGTCATTTGGAGAGTGCTTCTGTATCCGTGGGAGATATTATTAAAAAACAGCAATCGATTGGTATGGTTGGGAAAAGTGGAAATGTGAGTGCGTGTGAGCTTGGATTTGAAGTGTATGGCGCGCGCAATCCATTTGGGCGGTACTAATAGTGGTAGTGAGTACCTACTAGCATTGAGGGATTCAAAAAAAATAAAGAGTGAGCAGTAGATAAGAGAGCAGATAGTAATTGCTCTTTTTCGATACTCACAGTTCTTTTATGCGGTAATTGAAGCTTTCGGCAATGTGTTTTTTTGTTACTTCATTGCTTTCTTCTAGGTCGGCAATGGTGCGGGCTGTTTTGATAAGTCTATAAAAACTACGAGGTGAGAGATTGTGGCTTTGTATGGTTTTTAAAAATTCTTGCGCGGAATCATCTATGTTTGATAAATCTTGTGTTTGTTTTGATGACATTTGAGCGTTTGTTGAGATGGTAAGTTTGTTTTCGGTGAAGCGTTCTTTTTGGATTGCACGGGTTTTTTCAATTAATTTTTTCACAATCTCGTTTTCTTTTGGCTGCTCCCCCGGTTCATTTTTTTCAGTTAGTTGTTGTAGCGGTACTCTGCGCACTTTTACTTGTAAATCTATTCGATCGAGCAATGGGCCAGACATCTTTTTTTGATATTTTATTACTTCTATTGGAGTGCATCTACATTGTTTTTCTTCATCTCCATAATATCCGCACGGACATGGATTGGCAGCAGCAACCAAACAGAATTGCGCGGGAAATGCGATCGTTCCTTTTGCTCGCGCCACATGAACAGCGCCACTTTCAAGTGGTTGACGCAAACTTTCCAGTGTTGATTTTTGAAATTCAGGAAGTTCATCGAGGAATAACACTCCGCGATGCGCTAAGCTTACTTCTCCCGGTTTTGGATTACTTCCGCCCCCGATGATAGCAACTTGTGAAGCGGTGTGGTGTGGTGTGCGAAATGGTCGAGTCCATATTAATCCTTCATTGGTTCGTGTTGTTGTTGCGCTATAAATTTTCGTTACTTCAATCGCTTCTTCGTAGCTTAACTCTGGTAGTATTGTTGCCATTGTCTGCGCAAGCATACTCTTTCCTACTCCGGGTGGTCCAATCATTAAAAGATTGTGTCCGCCAGCCGCCGCGATGATGAGCGCTCGTTTTGCTTGTAGCTGTCCTTTTATTTCCGAAAGATCTGTTTCTTGTTTTGATGTGCTTGTTTCTGTTTTATCCTCGTGCGCTACATATTGATCTATCTCTCTTTTTCCCTCCAAATATTCAATTGCGTTTTTTAACGTTTCTATCGGAATTACTTTAATGTTTTTTATTACGCTTGCTTCGCGTGCATTTTTTTCTGGAATAAAAAGATATTCAAAATTATTTCGCGCCGCCATTTCTGCAATACTCACCGCTCCGTTTATTGGTCGTATTGCGCCATCTAATGCTAACTCCCCGACTATCATGCATTTTTCTAAATTATGTTTTTTTGTTTGTCCGGTTGCTATTAAGTATCCCAATGCAATTGCGAGATCATATTGCGAACCTGTTTTTTTAATATCAGCCGGCGCAAGGTTTACGGTAATTTTTCTATTTTCTCGATTTGGTGGTTTTGCCCCAGAATTTTTTATTGCAGAGTTTACTCGTTCTTTCGCTTCTGATAATGCTTTGTCGGCAAGTCCAACAATTGTAAATGTGTGCAACCCAACATGTAGATCGATTTCAACCTCAATGCATTTTGCGGAAATTCCCTCAATTTCCGCTGAATATAATTTTGATACAGTGTTCATTTATTTTTTAAAAAAATACCCTTTAAAAATTTAGGGTATTTTTTTATTTGTTATTTTTTGCAATCAGTACACTGTGTTTGTGCAGGATCTTTTTCTAATACTTCTTCTTCTATTTCTTTTCCGCACATCGCGCACATTCCAAATGTTTTATTTTCTATCCGATCAAGCGCATCCTGGATTTCGTTGACTCGCGTGATGAATGTTTGCGCTATCGCCAAATCATTTGAAAATTGTTCGGCTTCGTTTTTTTCCTCATCGTAACTGTCTACGTCATCGCCGAAATTGGTTGGTTTTTGATGAGCTTTTATTTTTTCTTCCAACTCCCCTTTCTCCATTTCTAAGCGTTTTTTGTACGCTTCTATTTTTTCTTGATTCATAGAAGTAGTATACAGGAATATTGTATAGCGTGAAACCTAAAACTTAAATCGTAAAACATGAATCGTGAAGTACAAAAAATAGCGGTGAATTTAAAAGCGAAAAACTTCAAACCATAGAGTTTTTAGGAAACAGCAAGCTTTACTTCCCTAGTGTCGGTCGCAGTCCTAAATTTTGATAAACAAAATTGTTTATCAGTAGATCCCCCTTTATTTTCAATGTTTTTTGATAAACAAATGTGTTTGTCGGGATGTTTATCATGCCTATCTTGATAAACAAAATTGTTTATCAAGATAAAAAATCTCTAAAATCTGGCTTATTTTTATATAAAATGTTTAGCGCTAAACAATCTGGGCATAACTATTTGGAAAATGATGTTTAGCGCTAAACAATTCTTTTTTTATTGATCTATTTGGATTTTTCATTGAAAAACAATGTTTGGCGCTAAACATTTTAATTCAAAATTCGTACTTGTTAGTATCTAAAGTAATCAGTCGTGTTTAGCGCTAAACAATACAAATTTCTCCGCAATCAGTATTTTCTTAATTGCCGATTACTTCTTAGTTGCCGATTGTATTTATTTCCATAGAAAGATCATTTTCTTCAATTTTAAGTATTTATGATAAAAACAATGTTTAGCGCTAAACATTGTTTTTCTGTATATCTGGTATTATTCAGGTATAAGAAATGTTTTCTTTTTTAAAAAAATCTTTTACCCCATCATCAAAACCAGTTAGTCTTGGTTTCTTGGGTGAGTCGATTGCGAGGCAATTTTTGGAAGATAGAGAATTTCATTTTCTTGCTAGAAATGTTGCTCAAAAATTTGGAGAGATCGATCTTGTTTTCCGTGCCCCTGATTCCACGTTAGTTTTTGTTGAAGTCAAAACTATGTCTTTTATTGCCGACAGTAAACAACTGCTTGTTCCAGAGGACAATATGACTTTTTCTAAAATGACCAAGATTCGCAAAATTTGCGAATTTTATGCAAATAAATATCCGGATCTTATCTCGCCCCAATTTGGGTGGAGGATTGATGGAGTAATGGTTTGTATCGATCGAAAATTTTTAACTGATTCTGGACACTATATTTCAAATAATCCATTTTCCTTTTCGGATGTTTATAAGACCGCTTCAATTCGTTGGTATGATAATGTATAGAAAATACGAACAAAGAATTGAGAATTGGAGGATTGCGAATTAAGAATCGTACAACCTAGAATCCGAATCGCATATCATAGAATTGAAATGCGAAAGATATGTAACGAAGGACATCTGTATCAATCAATTGAGACTGATAAGAATCAAAGCATATTTGTATTTGACAATTTTATTAAAAATATTTTTAATTTTTTATTGCTTAAGCGCGTATTTTTCAGTTGACTTTTTTTAATTATTAAGGCATATTGTTTCCATGTGCTCGTTGTAATTTGTTTATTAAAACGAATTATAGACGATTCGATAAAAGTCATTACAAATAAATAACAATTTAATAATTTTATGTTTAACGTTAAAGATTTGGGAAAGGCAATAAAGCAAATTTCGGAAGAAAAAGGACTCGCGGAAAATACCATTATTGAAGCCATTGAAACATCTATTGCCGCAGCGTATAAAAAAGAATACGGAAATCGCGGAGATGTGGTGAAATGTAATTTGAATTTAAAAACCGGTGATATTAATTTTTGGCAAGTCAAAACGGTTGTCGATGAAACAACGGTGCGTATGCCGGTGTTTGGTGAAGATGGCGAAGAACAGATAACTCCAGAATCCGAAACCGATGAAGTAAAGTTGCCACGATATAATAGCGATCGTCACATTTTATTGGCAGAAGCAAAATTAATTAAACCAGATGTTGTTGTTGGTGAGGATCTTACTTTCCCGCTCGAGCAACATTCTGATTTTGGTCGCATTGCTGCGCAAACCGCAAAACAAGTTGTTTTGCAAAAATTGCGAGAAGGGGAGCGCGATTCTATTTTGGCTGAATGGAAGCATAAAGAACAAACTCTTGTCTCCGGACAGATTCAACGATTTGAACGCGGACACGTGTATGTTGATTTAGGCCGTACTATTGGATTGATGTTTGCTAATGAATCTGTTCGTGGTGAACACTATCGACAGGGTGAGCGGTTGCGTTTCTTGGTGTTGGCCGTTCAAGAAGACACGCGATTACCTGGCATTATTCTTTCTCGTTCACACCCCGACTTTGTTCGCAAACTTTTTGAATTAGAAGTTCCTGAGCTCGCTGATGGAAGCTGTGAGATAAAGGCAATTGCTCGAGAAGCGGGGAGTCGTACAAAAATCGCAGTTTCGTCTGTTGTTCCAGGTGTTGACCCAGTTGGGGCGTTTGTTGGTCAGCGAGGTACGCGCGTGATGGCGGTTAATAATGAATTGGGAAATGAAAAGATAGATATCATAGAGTACGCTGAAGACCCCGCAACTTTTATTGGGCATTCTTTGTCTCCTGCGAAGGTTGAAAGCGTTGAAATTTTACCTCGTCGTGAAGCTCGGGTGTTTGTTAACGATGATCAATTAAGTCTTGCTATTGGACGAGGTGGACAAAATGTTCGACTCGCCGCCAAGCTTACTGGATGGAAGATAGATGTTCGCTCTGCGGCAAAACCGGATGAGATTCAAGAAGGTGGCGTATCTCTTGATGCCGAAACTCCAACAGTAGTTTCTTCTGACGAATCCGAAACGGCGACGACTTAAGATGGTTTGTTTCGTTTCATTATTAAAACGTCTTACTATATATATCATTTTATTTTTAACCCATGAATTCCCCATACGAACATCTTTCTATCGGTGAAAAATCACCAGAGATAGTTACGGCAGTTATTGAAATTCCAAAAGGTTCTCACAATAAATATGAATACGATGAGAAACGAGGAGTCTTTGCTTTGGACCGCGTGTTGTACTCACCAATGCATTACCCACTTGATTACGGATTTATTCCGGAAACTCGTAGCGAGGACGGCGACCACTTAGACATTATGGTTATTGGAGGTGATCCTGTGTTTGTGGGGTGTGTGGTTGAAGCTCGACCCATCGCGATGCTTAAGATGGTTGATGGGGGAGAGGAGGATTTTAAAGTTCTGGCCGTCCAAACTGCTAACCCACGATTCGCGCATATCAAAGGGATAAAGGATATGGAAGGATATAATCCGCACTTACTAAAAGAAATCGTTCATTTCTTTCAAGTCTACAAAGATTTACAAGGAAAGAAGGTGGAGGTCTTGGACTGGCATGGCGCGGATGAGGCTCGGGCTGAAATTAAACGAGCGCAGGAAATGTATAGCAAATAAGCTACGCTTATTTACGGTTAACGAGTTGTTGGGTTAGCGATTTGGCGGGTTATATACAGAAATAAAAGGTTGAAGTAATACATATATAAAAAAATGAATTTAATTCCAACGGTTATTGAAAAGTCGCAGTTTGGAGAGCGAGCATATGATATTTATTCTCGATTGCTTCGTGAGCGCATCATTTTTTTGGGTGGTCAAATTGATGACGTTGTTGCCAATAGTATTATCGCGCAGATGATTTTTTTGGAGCACGAAGACCCCAAGAAAGAAATTAAGCTCTATATTAATAGCCCGGGCGGATCGGTTACCTCGGGAATGGCTATCTATGACACTATGCAGTACATAAAACCAGACGTTTCAACCATCTGCGTCGGCATTGCCGCTTCGATGGGCGCGGTGTTGTTGGCGGCGGGTAAAAAGGGGAAGCGGTTTGCGTTGCCAAACTCTGAAGTGATGATCCATCAAGTAATGGGTGGTGCGGAAGGACAGGCGACTGATGTAAAAATTGCCGCTGAACATATCTTGAAGATTAAAGATCGGTTGAATCAGATATTGGTAAAACATACTGGTCAATCGGCGAGTCGTATCGAAAAAGACACTGATCGTGATTATTTTATGTCTTCGAGTGAAGCGCGCGAGTATGGGTTGATTGATGAAATTATTAAGAGATAGAAGAGGGATCGTAAAGTCTAATCCGCCAGCTGGCGGAGTAAAACGTGAAGCATATGGCGAAAACACGAATTACGAATTGGGCATTGGAGAATTGTGTATTGGGTGCACGGAACATATAAAATTAGGAAAGACAAATAATGATTGGTTTTTGTTGGAGAAGCGAATGGTGGAATGAATTATAGATAGCAGGACAAGAAATAGAAAGAAAAAAGGCTGTAAGGATTTTTCCTTACAGCCTTTTGGGTTTTTTTAGTGCTTTTTAAAAGTCATTTTTTATGCTTGAATGAATGATATATGCAGGATTTTTCTTCTTTATTGGAGCGAGGCGTTGAAACAATTATTGATAAGGACCATTTGCGAAATGCTCTTTCGAGTGGTAAAAAATTGCGAGTTAAGCTTGGTATTGATCCAACGGGCACCAATATCCATATCGGTCGAGCTGTTCTTTTGTGGAAACTTCGCGCCTTTCAAGATGCCGGACATCAGATAGTTCTTATTATTGGTGATTTTACGGCACAGATTGGTGATGCGTCTGATAAGTTGGCAAAACGACCTTTTTTGACGGAAGAGCAGGTTCAAGGGAATTTAAAAAATTATTTGGGGCAGATTGGAAAAATTTTAGACCTTGATCGTGTTGAGGTTCGCTACAACAGCGAATGGCTTTCCAAGCTCACGTTTCGTGAAATTGCTCAACTTGCAGAGGTTTTTAGCGTGGCGCAAATGATTGAGCGTCGTAATTTTCGAGAGCGATGGGATAAGCACGAAGAGATTAGTTTGCGTGAATTTTTGTATCCATTGATGCAGGGCTATGATTCCGTTGCGGTGTCTTCTGATTTGGAGATTGGGGGATCGGATCAGTTGTTTAACCTTACCGCGGGGCGTGTTATTCAAAAGTATTACAACAAAGAACAGCAGGATGTTTTGACGATGCAGATGTTGTACGGAACCGATGGGCGAAAGATGAGTACCAGCTGGGGAAATGTTATAAATATAACCGATTCCGCAGTTGATCAATTTGGAAAAGTGATGTCGATGCATGATGCTCAAATTTTTAATTACTTTTTACTCGCGACCGATGTTCCTGAAGACGAAATTGCGAATTATCAAAAAGAGATTGCTGATGGGCGCAATCCAAAAGAAGTAAAAGAGATTTTAGCGAGTGCTATTGTGCGACGATACCATGGGGCGGATGTCGCTATGCAGGCTCGTGAGCATTTTTCTTCTTTGTTTAGTAAAAAAGAAATACCGGATGACATCCCAACTCTTTCTGCGACAAGTCCGTTGTCCGTGCTTGATCTTGTGGTTTTGAGTAAGGTTGTGACGAGTCGAAGTGAAGCTCGACGACTTATTGAACAGGGTGCGGTTAGTATCCGTCTTTCGGGAGGGACTCTTCCTGAATCGGTGTGTAGCGATGCTCAGAAACCGCTTTCTTTTGAGACGGGCGATATTTTGAAAGTGGGAAAGCGTCATTTCTTTCGATTGAAACTTTAGAGCATTTTCTTTGTGTAATAAAAAAATCCTTCGCTCTCGCGCGAAGGATTTTACTGTTTAGGCATCTTGTGTGAGTGTAATTTTTATTACGCCCATATTTAGCGCCAACAGTGCTATGAGGATGCTTATAAATAGACAGGCAGCACTCACTATTTTTACCAATGTTTCTTTGGTGTCAAAAAAACAGACTCCTGTACCAATGATTGCCGTAAGGAAAATTCTAATTTTTTCCTTTGTTTTCGGGTACTGATTTTTTTTGAACGTGGAGAAAGTTACCTCCACTTGTTGATGGTTTTGGGAAAGCATCCCACAAAATATGCAGAGGGTCATATTTATCAACCAGAGACAAATAAACCACTGTTTGTCGTCGGATGCCGGATGTCCATCAATGTTCATTTTTATCAAAAGTCCCATGGTTACTACTAATAGCGCTATGCTTATAGCGCCTATGTGCGGAGCGCGTATGTGAATTTGCATTTTTTCACCCCTTCCTTTTTCTCGTATCAAATATCTTCCCTGTTTATATATTTTTTTAATTCTTTCGTCAAACAACTCCGTTGTTTTTTGTGATATACTTACTCACATATGGCTGACGATATTTTTCATTTGAATCAAAACTCAGCAGGACCACTTTCTGCTAATACCCCCAAACAAACTGTTGTTATTCCATCGTCTGAAAGTGATATTGTTATCCGAACTATGGCAAGCGATTTGGCTTCTTTGACTGCTTCTGGGGGGACTCAAATAGAGGGCCAGCATGTGCAAGTAGCTTCTTCTGATGAGGCTTTGAAATCGAATGCTTCCAACACCTCTTCTTATGCGCCACCATCGCGCTTACCCCTTATTTTAATGATTGGCCTTATTGGATTGGCAATTTTGGCAGTTATTGGATATATGGTTTGGAAAATATGGTTTTCTTCGGCTACACCTTCTTCAAATTCCGGTATTACCTCAACTCCTTCTGAGCAAAAAAATACCGCCATAACTTCTCCCGCGCTTGCTCCTGCGGTTGGCGTCTATACATTTTCTCACGCATCTCTTTTGAAGAGACAGGCTGATGCCACTGCTTCTTTTAATGTTGGAGCGAGTAGTAATTCTTCTGCTGATTTGCAAACTTATTCACAAAAAGTATCATCCGCACTCTCTGGTGCATCTCGAGATGCGTCCTTTTTTGAAATCTCTGTTAATCGAAGCGCTAGTGCATCTGCTTCTTTTGGAGAGTTTATGTACGCGATTTCAACTAATTTAATTGATCAAAATGTACTTACTAATAATTTTATTCCCGATTTTACATTTTTTGTGTACAAGGATAGTAATGGGTATTGGCCTGGATTCGTGTTGCAACTTCAATCATCTAAAAATTGGCTTTTCTTGAAAGACGAGTTGTCTCGAATTGAAAAGGCTTCGGCTCGAGATAGTGTTTTTCTTACTCCTCCGGGGACGCCTTCTGCTGATGGGTTTCGTGATGATGCGGTAGGGGATTTGCCAGTTCGAAGTTTGAATTACAGCAATCCATCGGCAAGTTTTATGTATGGGTGGCTTCGTAATTATTTTATTATTAGTACGAGTCGCGATGGGATGAGGGAGGTGTTGAATAGGTTATAGAAAGAGAGCTTGTTCTAATTGCGAATTGAGTGTTGCGGATTGAAGCATTGTTTTGTGTTTTGACAAATGTTGCGTTTGGTGTACAGTAATTATGACTCTTTGATAATTCGTTGAAGTGGGGGATGGAATGGGGTGAGTTTTCACTTCTTTCTGTTTTCTTTTTTTAACATATTCTTTTTCAAAACGGGAGTTTTGTATGAAGCCGTATGTAAAACACGTAGTTGGTTTTCTCTTTGCAGTCGCTACTTTTTCTATTGGCACACTCGCAACCTTTCTTCCCTCGGTTTTTACCGAGCCGGTATTAATTGAAAGTCGTGTGGTTTTGCCGAGTGCCGAGAGAGATGCATTTCTTCGGAATTGGTCTCAACTGGCGTACTCAAAAGACCATGTTTGTGGGCTATCCTGTATTCGTTTTCATCGTGATCTGACCCAGCCCACTCTTTGCGTGTACGGATTACACCCCCTTTCTGTTCATATCCACTGCTCCTCCCAAACTGCTTTTACTCGCGACCGTGATTGTTTGATCGCTGATTTGAAGCAGATGGGTGCGGTATTGGTTTTAACGGATGTGGATTGTGCTCAAAAATCCGTTGGATGTGTTGAGGCGGTGTTTTATGTCGGACCCAATGCGGATATTTTGAAGAATCATTTAAAACAACTGCCGGATCGATATCCTTTCATTGAAAAATGAAGGATTCCTTTCTTCTCTTCTCTTTTTTATAAAAAAGACGGACACCATTGCGGTGCCCGTCAATTTTTTTACTATTCCACCCCTTTTTACTCTTCGGTTGCGGGGGATTCATCGCCACCGCTGTTTTCTGGATTTTCGAATGGTGAAGATTCTTTCATTTTTACTAGGGTCTCCTCTTTTATTTTTTCAAGCAAAGCGGTGTCGGTTTTTAATTTTTCGCGAGTGGCATCAAATCCGGTGCCGATTTTTTCACCACCCATACTGTAGCTGGAGCCGGATTTTTTAACTACGCCATATTTGATACCCGCATTTAAGACGTCGGCTTCCAAAGAGATGCCGGTACCGTACATGATATCGAATTCCGCCGCCTTGAATGGAGGGGCAACCTTATTTTTTACCACCTTTGCCTTTGTGCGACTGCCGATAACGTCCTCACCTTTTTTAATTTGAGCGGTGCGACGAACATCCAAACGGACTGACGCGTAGAATTTTAGTGCTTTTCCTCCCGGAGTGGTTTCTGGGTTTCCAAAGAATACACCTATCTGCATGCGAATTTGGTTAATGAAGATAATGAGGGTGTTTGAGCGATCAGCAAGGGCCGTTAGTTTGCGAAGCGCTTGCGACATTAACCGAGCCTGTAGACCCATTTGTTGTTGGCCCATTTCACCGTCGATTTCTGCTTTTGGTGTTAAGGCGGCTACTGAATCAACCACTACGACTGATATCATGCCGGAACGAACAAGACTTTCAAGGATGTTTAAGGCTTCTTCTCCGTTGTCTGGCTGAGAGATGAGGAGATCTTTTGTTTTTACTCCAATGCGAGCTGCGTATTCAGGGTCTAAGGCGTGTTCTGCGTCTATAAACGCGGCACGACCGCCTTGTTTTTGAGCTTGTGCTACGACGTGAAGAGCGAGGGTGGTTTTCCCGCTTGATTCTGGGCCAAATATCTCAACGATTCTTCCTTGGGGAAGGCCTCCGACTCCCAATGCGACATCAAGAGAAAAAGATCCTGTTGGAACGACGTGAATATTTGTTTTTTTGACTTCACCAAGCTTCATAATGGCTCCTTCGCCGAATTTTTCTTGAAGGGCTGAAATGAGATTATCAAGCTCGTTTTTTTCTTTTGGTTTTTTGTCCGCCGGAGCTTGTGCCCCTGATTTTTTTGTTTGTGCCATACAGGGAAGTATAACGTATCGTTTCTTTTGTAAACAGTTGACTAGTTGTACAAAAATCACCATTCATAATCTCATACCCCATTTTAAAAACGCCATACTATTTTTGCAAAAATAGTTGTCTTTATCCCTGCCTACCGGCAGGCAGGTCAATAAAAATTGTGGTCAATTTTTATTTCCGATAAATTTTAAAATAGGGTATTAGATTATTTCTTGTGTAACTATAACGACGGAGGTTAATCTTTAATTCGGAAACATTCTTTCAGAATTATGATGGGATATCTAAACATCGTGCGCTCCCTCCACTGTTAGCGTTTTTTGGTGCTGGTGGCTGAAGAAGAGGCGTTTTGTTTCGTTGTTGAGCTGTTTATAGTTGTTGAGGTGTTTTTCGTATTTCCGCTGAGTGGCATGGTGGTTGTGGCGTTCATGTTTTCATAAATAATCTGACGCGTTTCCTCTGTTTCTTTGCCAAGCAGTTTTTTTGCTTTTACCGTGAATGTGTTTACTCCAGATTGTAATAATACTGTTTTTTGCCAGAATCCATCTTTATCAACGGCTATTTTTTCGTTGTTTATTGTTACGGTATCGTTGGCATTTTCGATTTTTCCTCGGATTGTGTACGTCTGATCAAATGTTGTGGTTGTTTGTTGTGTTGGATCAGCAACGATAATGGTTGGTGTGCCGAATATTTTTGGTAACCGCCATATTAAAATCAAAAGAACGAGTATTCCCGTTGATATAATTACTATTTTTTTTATTGGATAGGTTTGGGCGAATCGATTGAGTGGCATCGAATCTTTTCTTCCTGATTTTTGGATCGTCAACTCTTCTTTAATTGTGTTCCACCATGGTTCTGGATCGAAACGAAGGATTGTTCCGAGAGTGTATATGTAGCCGTGAAGATAGGGGGCGGGTGGAAGGTCTTTAAAATTTGATTCCAAGAGACTTTCTATGTGTTTTACCGCAATACCTGACGCGTCTACGATTTTTTTGACTGTGTAGCCCTCATCTTTCATTTTGGTGTGCAAGAATACAGCAAAATCATAGGGTTGGAATGGGGTATTTCTCTCTATCATATACCCCCTAGTATAGGGTATATGGCGGGTTGAGTATAGAGTATTTAGCATTAAGGATTTATAAGAAAAATAGGTTTTTTTTGAGGATTTCAGAGGGAAATAGTGATTTTCGGATAAAAACGGGCTTTGACTACGACTTAGAGATCCTTCGCTTACGCTCAGGATGACAGCAGGGAGGCAATTCAATTATGTTTACTTATTACCTATTCTTCTGATTCGATAAACACTTCTCTTGGTTTTGCTCCGTCGCCGGGGCCGATGATGCCTTTGCTTTCCATGATGTCGAGTAATCTGGCGGCGCGGGCATATCCTACCTTTAGACGTCGTTGTAAGAGTGAGGCAGATGCTTTTTTTGCTTCTTTTACCACCGCGATCGCTTCTTCTAACATTTCGTCATCGTCTTCACCGTCGCCAACATAGTCATCGAGGACTTCATTTTTCATTCCTGTGCTTACTGGTGGTGCATTTTCTAGAATATCAGCTGTTTCGTTCGTTGGCATCTCGATTTTGTTGTTATCTCTTATAAATTTGGTTACTTTTTCTATCTCATCTTCTGTAATGAAGGCACCTTGTATGCGTTTTGGTTGGGTTAATTGCGGAGAGAGGAAGAGTAAGTCCCCACCACCCAAGAGTTTTTCGGCACCAGCGGCGTCAAGAATGGTGCGAGAGTCTATTTGGCTGGCAACCTGTAAGGCGATGCGATTGGTGATGTTGGCTTTGATAAGCCCCGTAATAACTTCAACGGATGGACGTTGGGTGGCGAGAATGAGGTGAATTCCGGTAGCACGAGCCATCTGCGCAAGTCTGATAATCGAACCTTCTACTTCACGGCCATAGGTGGCCATTAAATCAGCGAGTTCATCTACCACGATAACGATATAAGGGAGTGCTTCTGCTGGATTTTTAGCGTTGTAACTAGCTATGTCGCGTCGGCCATCGGCGGCAAGAAGTTCGTATCGTCGTTCCATTTCTTTAATTGCCCAGCGAAATACTGCAATTGCCTTTTTATTTTCAGTGATAACGGGGTGAATGAGATGGGGGAGACCATCATACATTGTTAATTCCACTCGTTTTGGATCGATAAACGCAAATCGAAGAGTGTCTGGAGAATTTTTATACAAAAGTGAAACAATCAGAGAGTGTACCAAGATTGATTTTCCTGATCCGGTAGCGCCAGCAACTAAAAGGTGGGGCATTTTGTCTATGCGAGTAAATATTGGTTCGCCACTGACGTCACGTCCCAATACGGTAGCCAATGGCCCCATATTTTGAAATTCGGGGTATGAAAAGAGGTTTCCTAGGCGAACAATGGCAGCGGTTTTGTTCGGTACTTCAATACCAACCAACGATTTTCCTGGAATTGGTGCTTCGATACGAATTGGGTGAGCGGCAAGCGCCAATGCTAAATCTTGGTGAAGGGCAAGGATTCGGGTTAATTTGACGCCTTCTGCTGGTTTTAAGGTATAGCGAGTTACTTTTGGACCGATGTTCACTTCACCCATCTCGACCGCAATACCAAAACTCTCAAGGGTTCTTTTAATGATGTTTGCGTTGGCGCGAAGATCTCCGGTGGTTGGTTTTTCAACCGATGATTTTAATAGTTCAAGGGGAGGAAGTATGTAGTTGGTGAATCGAGGACTTGCGAGGGGAACTGCTTCTTTTTTCTCTTCTGGTTCTTTGGCTTCTTTTACGGTAAGAGGTTTTTCTTCTTTTACCTCTTCTTGTTCCGGTTCTTCGCTTTCTTCTTCATCTTCACCTTCCTCTTCTGTTTCTTCTTCGGCAATTCTGACAAATTCGTCTTCGTTTTCATCCAATTCTTCCTTTGTAAGCACCATTTTGTCCGTTTTTTTCAATGGAAGGCGAATCTTTATTGGAATATTTAGGGTGGTTACCATCGCAATCACTCCAATGGCAATGGTAATGATGGTGGCGGCAATCTTTCCAAAGGGAATCTCGAGACTCCCCAGTATTTGCCCCAAATACCCTCCTTGGCCTGTTTGAAAAATATGAATAAGACCAAGAATGGAAAGCAAAAATCCTCCTGCACCTGAAAAGGCAACTATAAGAAAATGATGTTTGTCGGTGAATAAAAACACCCCTGCTACTATCAATAAGCTAATTGGCAAAACTAAATATCCAATTCCAAAAAGAGCGTTACCCGCTATTAATAAATATTCACCAGCGGGACCTGCTTGATGAAAATAGGCGAGAGACAATACAAGAGCTGCTCCAATGGCAGCAATAGCAAGAATTGTTTTTTTTGTTTCAGGATGGAGGCGTGAAATGACCGTTTCTTCCTCATCTGTTTTTTTCTTTTTTCGCTTGGCACTTTCCAGTTCTTTTTTTGTATCTTCTTTTGTGCGTGGCATTACCTTATTTTCCCTCATTTTTTCGTTGAATACAAATGGTATTATGAGAATAGCTAGACCCTTTCATTCATTTAGGAGGCTTTAAGTTATGAATTGTTTTGTTGATTGTTTTGATTTGCCGTTTGATGTTGTTGAACGCTGTATCGCTCGTGAACTTTTTGAGCATCATGTCCCTCGTGTTTTTTCGGAAAACCATAAATCTGTCGGAGTGCTTGAATTTTTGACATATGGTCAGATTTTCGGATTTTCGAGATTTTCGACATTTTGGATTGTGCGTTCGACGCTTCCTTTCGAACAGAAATATGAATGGAGATTTGATACTCATGAGGATTTTGAATGTTTCGTTGTTCGCACCTGCGCTTTTTATAACGGGTTGTTTTCTTCGCAACCTCGATTGGCTCATCAGCAACTTCGATCATTGCAGGTTGTTTTGTATTGAGTTGCGTATAATTTTTTAAAGGATGGACGATTTTTCGCCCGTCCTTTTTTGACAAAAATACTATTTTGTTTTATTTTTAGGCCACTATGGATGCCTCCGATACTCTTGTATTTGATATCGAAACTCAGAATTTTTTTACTGATCCGGATGTGGGGTGGAACAACTACGGAGCATTAAAAATTTCAGTGGTGGGAGTGTATTCGTATGCTACCGATTCCTATTATTCTTTTGAAGAGGATCAGATGGAGGAGTTGGCAGATTTGTTTTTACGCGCAAAGACTATTGTTGGGTTTTCTTCTAATCGATACGACGTGCCCGTTCTTCATCATTATTTTCAAAAATTATCTCGACGCGATTCTCTTGATCTTTGGAAGATGCCCCGTGTTGATTTACTTGAGTTGATTGAGATGGCAACTGGGAAACGAATCTCTCTTGATCGACTTGCTCAAGCAAATTTAGGAACCGGC
Organism: uncultured Candidatus Saccharibacteria bacterium; assembly: GCA_964513095.1. Classification (GTDB taxonomy): domain Bacteria; phylum Patescibacteriota; class Minisyncoccia; order UBA6257; family 2-01-FULL-56-20; genus JBDKGD01. The sequence goes on along the minus strand of CAZELH010000007.1, from coordinate 6,781 downwards.
AAGTCTGGACACGGGAGTGAGGCTATTGATTTATATCGACAGGGGAGAATGGAGGAGTTGAAAGAATACTGTTTGCAAGACGTGAAGTTAACAAAAGAGTTGTATGATCTGTATCTTTCCTCGGGCACGTTTATGATCCCCGATAAAATTACCGGAGAACTAAAAGCACTCAATTTAAAGAATGTCGAAGTTTCTTCGGTAACACATGAAGATACGAACAATGAAACAGAAACAAGTGAAAACCCCAAAAAAACGTTATTTTGATTACGCGGCGACGACTCCGGTTGATGCGCGGGTTTTGACCGCGATGGAGCCGTATTTTTCACGCTCATTTGGCAATGCCGGATCACTGCATTCTTTTGGACAAGAGGCGATCGCGGCGCTTGATAGCGCGCGCATCGTTGTTGCGCGTGAAACCGGCATTTCTTTTGATGGCGTTGTTTTTACTGGTAGTGCCACCGAAGCAAATAATCTTGCCATAACCGGAGTAGTGCACTTTTGGCGAGCTAAAAATTTAGGCAAAACACCGCGAATTGTTGTTTCGGCTATTGAACACGATAGCGTGTTGTCGTGCGCGCGTTTTTTGGAACGCGCCAAACTTGTCGATCTGGTGGTGGTTCCTGTTGATCGCAATGGAATTGTCGATTGCGATGCGCTACAAGAGGCGTTGACGCCCGAAACTATTTTAGTATCAGTGATGTATGGAAATAATGAAGTGGGTACTATCCAGCCGATCCAAAAAATTTCAGCCATACTTTCTGATTTTCGAAAAAAAATTGATAGTCAATCATATCCATTTTTTCATACTGACGCGGCGCAGGTGTTTGGATATTTTTCTTGTAATCTTGTTGAGTTGGGTGTTGATTTGTTAACGCTTTCCTCTCAAAAAATATATGGGCCAAAGGGAGTGGGTGCGTTGTGTCTGGGACAACGAGTGTTTTGCGTTCCTACGAAAGGGCAGGTGTATTTGAAGCCAGCCGTACTGCCGATTTTACATGGCGGAGGGCAGGAGGGCGGACTTCGATCGGGAACCGAAAATGTGGCGGGGATTGTGGGATTTGCAGCGGCGGTGGAAATTGCTGTGCGTATGCGCAATAAGGAAGCAGCGCGACTGTACGATTTGCGAAAGTATTTATGGAAAAAACTTCACGCGCTTGTTCCTCATGTTCGACTCGTCGGTATTTTACGTTCGTCAAAAATATCGGAGTCATTACCCCACATTCTTTCAGTTGTTGTTTCTGGTGAAGCCACCGCGCAGGATATTTTGACTCGACTTGATTTGGCGGGTATCGCGGCGTCTTCTGGGTCCGCCTGTTCAGCTCGCGCGTTTAGCGTTTCACATGTCTATACCGCCTTAGGATTTTCAAAAGATGAGGCGTTGCGGACGGTGCGATTTTCATTTGGACGAGAAACGACAAAAAAGGATGTTGATGAGTTGTTTGCTGTGTTAAAGAAAATTTTTTCATAAAAAAACGGGGCGATTGGTGGTCGTCCCGTTGTGGTGGAGTTTGGCTTGGTGTTAGCCGTGGGCGGTGATGTGATATTCTTTTCTTTCGAAATCTTTTAAAAAATCAACCACGGGTTCTGACTCATCAAAGATGAGGTCACCACTTTTTACCATTTGTATTGTTTGAAACAGTCGAATTTTTTGTGATGCGGTTAGTGTGGGTGAAAGTATTGTTTTTTCCGCTTCTCTTACAAAGTTAATTGAGAAGCGAGTTTTTCCTTGTTGCCAGTTTGTTGCCGTTTCATAGATTTCTTCGCGTCCATCCTTTGCATAGCCCATGAGATTTACTCCTTCGGTTTGGTTTGATTGTTAAAAGATTTTCGTGCCGAAGATGATTTTTGCACACTCAATAATATCTGTCAATTTTTTATGACAAGATTAAGTTTTGCTATTTACTAGGAAAATCTAAACTCACTTTGTTCGTTAAGACTTTCTAATGGGAGGCATACGGGATTTGCACCCGTGATGGCAGTGCCACAAACTGCAGTGTTACTACTACACCAATGCCTCCATAAGGGGAGCACTTTCCTTTTTATGGGTGTGCCTGTACTAGAAAACCATTTTCTCTTCTGGTAGGCATATCTGGTTATGGTTTTCTAGCACAGGTTGAGATTGCTCCTAGCCATATTTAAGCCATTTTTTGTTGAAAAAGCAAGATTTTTGGTAGTAAAACGTGAATTCTAAAGCGTAAAACCCTCCTTCGTTAAAACTACGGAGGGACACGCGGAAGGACGTGTCGTAGAGCGTGTAAGGCAAATAAAGAAACATGAAGATGGGCAAGAGAGAGGGGGGGCGTCGATTTTGGGGGTTTAGTGTATACTAGAGGGTATTGAAATCATCGTTGCGATATCGGTTCATTTTTCGTCGTTTATAGGGCATTTTTCACTTTTACCCCCTTATGCACACTGTTTTTGCCAGTTTTGAGGTTCTTTTTTTGAAAAATCATCTTTTGGGATATCTTTCCCTCTATTTTTCGACTATTTTTTTGGGAAATATTGCTGCTTTTTCGGCATTTTGGCTGGCGCTACGAGGCGTATTTGGTTTTTTCGGCGTTTTCTGGGTGGCGATCGTTATCTTATTCGCTGAGATAACGTCGGATGTCTTTTGGTATGGGGTCGGACGACTCCTTTCACATACAAAGCTCGGTGATGCTATCCGAGGTAAATTTTCATTTCTTACTCGACTTGATGGGTACCTTGAGAAGAAGGGGAAGCAGACGATTTTTTTTGCGAAATTTTTGTATGGGTTGAGTTATCCTGTGATGTTTTCGGCAGGGTGGGCACGATTGCCCTTTAAGCTGTTTTTTACCGCCGCGGTCGTTGCGTCCTGTTTTTGGTTGCCGGTGATTTTTTCTCTTTCATATTTTTTGACGTCGAGTTTAACGTATTTCGGGGCGAGTTTGGCATTTGCGCGGATAGAGAAGTTGTTTTTTTTGGGCATCACACTCTTTTTGTTACTTCAATTTTTCCTCGCACGAATTATAAAGAAATTTTTTCGTCCGAAAGATATTTAGAAAATGATATACTTTTGGTATGGAGAATGAATTAGAAAATACTATTCCCTTACCAGAGCCAGAAAAAAATATAACACCTGCGCCACAACCCGCTGGAGAAGTTAAGGAAAAAACTCCACGAGGTACGCGTAATAGAGGTAATAAGAAAAATAAAGATTCTGTTGTTGATGTACAGACTCCCGCCTCTGTTGAATCAGAGGGCGGTGTAGGTATCTCTGACTCAGATGCTCAATTAGAGGATGTAGATTCTCTTGTGAGAAACGCTGAGAATAGATTGGCTAGCGTGGAAAAGAAATTATCCGAGATCTCTCGCGTGGAGCCGTTACCTGAAGTGCCACCACCTTTTGAGCCTGATCTCTCGCATGTACAAAATAATCAAATTCAACCTGAGTCGGAAAATTCCGATATTATTGACGAGAAAAAAAGAGAATTAAATCCTCAACAAGAGGCAGTTGTTGAGAAGATTTTTAATAATCCGCGATTCAAAGAAAAATGCGAGCGTGTTGGCATCACCGCGTTATTTCAGGAGGCATTTGAAAAAATGTACGGGGTGTATCGCGACGATCCCGCACAAAAAGACGCCATTATTGCTTCTCTTGAGGAAGATTTTAATAAAAAATTTACTAGTTCGTTTGATGGCATGGGTCATTTGATAGTTAAATTTATTTTTAATCTTTTTTTGGGCGAATATGATAATGAATATCAGAAAAAGTATCCAGACAGTGATTTTTCTTCTGAACCAAAAGCTGTTGAGCTTGTACCAGAATCGGTGAGCGTACCGGACGTAATTACTCCTGTTGGCGAGATTTCTACCGAAGCTAGCTCCGAAATTGTTTCTTCTGCCTCCACTGTTACTTCTCCTCGAGATGTAAAGGTTTCTTTTGATAGCAAAGGCGATCCTTTGAGTGTAACTGTTCAAGTTCCTCGGAGGGATTTCGTATCTACTCCTGTGACTCCAGCTGAAAATTTTCACCCAATTTCAGAGACACCTGTTGTTTTGGAAAATAGTGCGGGTGCTCCTTTGGTGGAACGTTCTGATGCAACTTCAGATACTTCTATTGTTTTAGAAAATAAAGCGAGTGGCGAAGTTCCTCAAAGTTCACCTGAAGCAAAACCAGAAGTGGCGCCAAAAAGTCGTGTTCAAATCGCACAAAAAGAAATCGAGGATACATTGGAGTTTGGAGATGTGCGATCGGCATTTGTAGATGCAGATGCATGGTTGGGGAAAAATGGATTTACGTCTCGTGATATTGCTACGATTGAGAAAAATTATAAAAAAGCTTCAACGGATTACGCTTCTTCTGTTACAAAAACATCTGGAGGGAGTGGTGTTCGTGTCAATTTGTTAAAACCGGCACCGCAATTATCCGATATTATCAATGATTATGTTGCGTCTTTGAGCACTTCCGGTGCTGCGTTTGTTGATATTCGGCATGCAAAAAAATTCTTTGCTTCTGATGATCAAAAAAATGCTTTGGCGCAGGGGTTGAAAAAGTATTTTGAAACGAGAAAAGAATATGAAGACGGGAAAAAGGATGTGGCGCGAGGTATGTGGGAAAAAATGGGCGGAATAAAGTTGCAGGAAGATTTGATTTTGAAACGCGATGGAATTGCTGATGATGGGGAGCGTGTGAAGGCTGCTTTGAATGAGATAAAAGCTATCAGTGAATTGCGGAGCAGTATTTTTGAAGAGGCGATTGTTGGTGAAATGGAGCGGTTAAATAAAGAGAAGATTTTGGTTGCGGGTCCAGCTGAAAAAGGGACATTGCAAAAAGCGCTTGATGTTGTTCGGGCTATTAATCCAAAGCTTCGACTGGCATTTACGACAGCGGTTGCGACGGGAGTGGTGGCTGTTGGAGTATCAACGGCTGGGCTTGGAACACTGGGAGTTTTGGGAGCGTATGCTGGTTCGCGATTTGTTCGTGGCCTTATTGCTTCGGGCGTTGGTGTAAGCGCCAGCCAATTTACCAATGCTTCTTTGGGTAAGATTTCCGAATCCATTCATAATCGCAAACTTTCTAAATTTCAGGAGCGATTATTTTCTGTGGAAGGTGAGGCTGATTTTGATCAATTTATAGATACTTATACTCGTGAGCGATCCGATATTTTTAAAGACTATCTTCTGGCTAAAAAAATTGTTCTTACCGCTACTGTTGTTACCGGAATTGCGGCTGGTGCCATTGCTAATGCAGAGTTTAGTCAATTTACAGATACCGTGGGTTTACATGCTAACCCACTAAGACCTTCTTCTGTTGGTATGGCACCGCTTGATAAAGACGGGAATGCAATTCCCCTCGAAAAAACTGGTTCTCCCACCCCTGCGCAATTACAAGAAAGCTCTTCTGGTTTTGGTGATGTTCGACTTTCCGAATCAAATACTTCTGTTTCACAAAAACCATTCGGCCCTAACTACGCCGGTCCAGTGCATGGTCCTGACTACAATGGAATAGAAACGAGTGAAATAGTAGACACCGGTCAGAGCGCGCCAAAGGTGGTAGAGCACAAATTCTTTGGCCCAACAGTGTCTTTGGAGTTGGAAAAGATTGCCGGTGGTGCAAAATCACTTCAAGAAATGTTTAAAGGAGAAGGGGTGAAGTTGAATTTGGATGAGCTAAAAAATGCTGCGGTGGTTGGCAAAGGAGGGAGTGCGTGGGGCGTGGTTCATAAGCAGTTAGAACTTTTGGCAAAATCGGGAGTGGATCCTAAAAAATTAGGATTAGGTATTTCTGTCGATGATATGGGCGATCATGCCAAGTTTTCGCATGCGCTTGAGATGCGTACTCGCAGCATATTGGAAGAAAATGGATTTATTAGTAATACCGGAGAAGTTCGTATTGCATCACCAGATACGCGGCTTGATTTAACTGCAACGGTTGATGGAAAGGGGGATACTCATTTTGTAATTAATAAACCAGTTGTTACCGATCGGCCTGTGTTTTATGAGTATCACCCAACCCAACGGTTGAGTGTACCGGTCAATCATGTCCCTCCAGAGGTTCCGTCGAAACATATTCCTGAATCTCGAATAAATATTGATACTGTTCCGCATATGGACGATGCTTTCCCGCGCTCTTCTGATGTATCTGGTGAACAGATAGCGCCTTCTGATCAAAAAATTGTTCTTAATAAGGAACTTCCTCATTTACCGATTAAGCAAAGCGATATTGATGCCGTGGCCAATTCTCACGACGTCGTGCCCGAACCGCGTCCTGCCGGTTTGGAAAAAACATTGCCAACAGTTGATCGTCTTGTTTCAGAAACAGTACTAAGAGATTTTCTTCCAAAAGAGGTTCTCTCTAGTGTTACTCCTAATGAAATTCTAAAAATTCAGAATTTTTTGGAACAGATGGGTTTTTCCGATGCCTATATTGAAAATCGATGGCAGGATTTATCTCGTATTAGTGTTGGTGAGTTTCAGAAACATATTGATGAGATTTTGAAACACAAAGCCGATGCGACATTACTTTCTCAACCGATTCACCCTGTTCATTTCAATAAAGATTTGGTGCCGACAATTTTATCAAGAAATCCCGGTGCTGACATCCCTGCAGAAGATCGATTGTATAAAATTGCAGACTTGATCAATGAGAAAAAGGCGTTGATTGCAGATGATATTGGTGAGCAACGCAAAAGTGTTGCGCAATTCATTGTAGATGAAGCGTTGTATTCTGCGCCTAAAAAATAATTTTGTTTGATATACTACTTATATGGATTCACAAAAACAGTTTTTGCCCGGAGTCAGTAATCTTTTTGAGGAGTTG
>CAZELH010000006.1:20619-29582 GCA_964513095.1 uncultured Candidatus Saccharibacteria bacterium | reverse complement strand
CTTATTATCATTTGCCGACGGGATGGCGTTCTGGTGCTCTTGACCCTGTTGCCGGTACGTCTGTTGTTGCTATTCCGGTGTATCGAATAGCACAAGAAACAGGATATCCTCGATATTTTAGTGCTGAAGTGCGGGTTGGTGTTAGTCGTGATACCCGTGAGGTGGCACAGTGTTTTGTTGATGATCAATCATATCGAAAAAATCCTCCTGAAACTGTTATGTTTGGTGGTGTGCTGTTTAAAAAATTTGAAATAAATAATGCGGGAATGTCGCAATATTTGCGAGGTGTTAGTTATCGTACGATTCGCGATGGCACTTGTTTTGTTATTGACCAGTTGGCAACGGGGAGTAGTTATCGTGATGAACGATCGTATCCCGCCATTTCTGATAGCCAGCTTGATGGGTATTTGGCGCAGGCGGGGATTATCGCCCAGACGTTTCGTTTTGTGAAGTAATTTCTTTCTATTTTTGATAGAATATCAGCTATGTACAAACAAAAACCTCATTTTTCGTGCGAAATGCCGTCTTCCGGCATGCCACTTACTGCTCTTGTTTTGAATTCATCACTCAAACATGCTCCTGAAATTTCTAATACTCAAGAATTGGCGCAGATGGTTCTTGATGAGATGACTCCGCACGGAGTGACGTCTGAAATTATTCGATTAGCAGATTGCGATATTCCTGTGGGGCTCGGGTTTAAAGAAAGTGAAACGGATGAGTGGCCTTCGATTGTTGAAAAAATAAAAAAAGCGGATATTGTTATTTTTGCAACCCCGGTATGGTGGGGTGGTCGAAGCAGTTTAATGCAACGAGTTATTGAGCGTCTTGACGCCCTTGATGAAGAATATTTGGCTAGTGGTCGAAGCGCACTTTTAAATAAGGTTGCTGGAGTGGTGATTACCGGAAGCGAAGATGGCGCGCAGTCGACATTGGCTGGTATTATTGAGGTGTTGACCTTCATGAATTTCACTCTTCCTCCGCAGTGTTGTGCATACTGGGTTGGAGAAGTTGGTCAGCCACCAGCTCAAGATCGTGAAAAGCGACTTAAAAATACTGCTACGATGCATATGGCGCAGGGTTTGGCTCGTAATTTGGTGTATTATGCCCAACTTCTCAAACAGCACCCAATGGTGCCGATGAAATAGATTAACGAGTTGTGGTTTAAAATAAATTTCGAACGAACGTAATTCAATATACTTATCACTTATTATTTTATGGAAAAAACAGAAATTGCAGTGTTTGGAAGCGGATGTTTTTGGTGTAGTGAGGCGGTGTTTAGTGATTTGCGAGGAGTTCTTTCGGTTATGCCCGGATATGCGGGTGGCGAAAAACCAAATCCTACCTACGATATGGTTTGCAGTGGCACGACAGGACACGCGGAAGTTATTCGGATCGAGTTTGATCCTCAGCAGATTAGTTTTTCCGATTTATTAACCGTGTTTTTTGCAACACACGATCCTACAACCTTGAATCGTCAAGGAAATGATGTGGGTACTCAGTATCGATCGGTTATTTTGTATACCACCCCCGAACAGAAAATGGCGGCGGAAAAAATTATTGCCGAACTCGATAGTGAAGATGATGGGCATAAAATTGTCACCCAACTTGCGCCCCTTACGACATTTTATGAGGCAGAAGCGTATCACCATCAGTATTACAAAAATAATTCTGATCAGCCGTACTGTCAGGTGGTTATTAGTCCGAAGTTAAAGAAATTGAAAGAGCGGTACGCAAAACTGTTGAAAACTGACGCGTAGATTATTATCCTATACGGTAGCGTTGGAAGAAATGGGCGAATTCTGATAATCCGAGAATTCGCCCATTTTATTTCGTTACAATTTTTAAAGGAAATGGTGGTTGTTATGAGGTCTTTGATTGAGGCTGTTGTGTTTTTTTTGGCAATTCTTAGCTATATTTGGGATTTTCACGGACATAATCCGTTATTTCTTAGTATTTTGGTGATTTTTTTGTGCGCCAGTTTTTGGCACCACCGTGCTTCGCTTCGATCGCTTGGTTTGGCGCCCAATTCATTGGGAGCAGGATTTTATTTTCTTGCCCCAATCGTTTTGGGTAATGTCATTGTTGTTCTCGCACTTCATTTCATGTATGCTTCGCATTCTTTCATTATCTGGAGGGATCCCGTGGGAAGTATATCGTGGTATTTGGTGTGGGCGCTCATTCAGCAATTAATCCTGTGTGGATTTTTCGTTAATCGATTTTGGGAATTTTCTCATCTGAGCGGATTTACGATTGTGGCAACGGCATTTTGTTTTGGGGCTGTCCATTTTCCCAATCCTGTTTTGATGATTCTTGCATTGATTAATGGCGCGTGGGGCGCGTATTTTTTTCTTCGATATAGAAATATTTACCTCCTTGCTTGTTCGCACGTCACCATTGCTTCGTGTGCGTTTATGTTATTACCCGCATCGTGGCATCATATGATGAAAATCGGACATGGTTTTTATCTCTCGTTTTAGCTTTTTGCGCGCGTATTTTTTATCTAAAGTACGCGCTTTTTATTTTCTATTTAAAAAGATTGGACCGTAGGTCGCAGTGATATCTCCTGATGCATTTTTTGCTTGCAGGCGATAGTACCACGATGTATTAAATGAATCATCAACAATGCGAATATAATTGAGACCCGAATTTGCATCATAGCCCCTTGAAAAGAGTTCTTCGTAGGTTGTGGAAAGTGATGGCGTGCGTGCTACTGAAATAGAAACTGCTGAAGAAGGGAGGTTTTGCCATCCGATTTCTATGCCTGCATCGGCGTACACCACCCAGAAAGGATCGGTTGGATAGGTGGTTTGCGTGCTTGTTATCGGTTTGCCATCAGGGGTGTAGTAGATGCTTGGTGGGGTGGAGGTGGCGGTGGATGTTGGGTTTGTTGTCGTGGGGGGCGTGCTGGTTGGTGTTGAGGTGGTGTGTGTGGTGCTTGAAGTTGAGTTTGATGGGGTTGGCGGTGTCGACGTTGGATTGTTTGGGGATATAGGAGGCGTGCTGGTTGGTGTTGCTTGAATGGTGCTGGTTGGTGAGGTGTATATGATTGTTCCCGAAGCGTTTAATACTTGAAAATAATATGCATAATCAGATGATCCGCCTGATGTTCCTAATAAAATATCAAGGAACCCACCCTTCTTATTTTGGTTTTCGAGTGCTACTCGTTTCCATTCCACCCATTTTGGATTTTCTGGCGAGAGGCGATAAATGACAATTTTTTCTGCTCCACCAAATAGTCTGCGCCAGATGAGCGTCGCGTATTCTTTGCTTTTTGCGTACAACCCAATTGCTGGTCCGACATCTTCTTTTTGCTGCTCTAGTACTTTTTGTGTTTGTGAAATTGAGCTGTTAAAGGCGTAGTAAAGTCCGACCATGCCAATGATAATGGCAAGAACGAGGATTCCGATGTAGACATATATTAATTTTGCGCCCATGATTTTTTAAATTATTTTTCTTTCACGTATATGTTAAGTATACATGATGCATTGTCTTAAAAATGCGTGTGATATAATCAATATATATGCGCGACATAAAAACGCTTGAACTTGCGATAGAGCGACAACTGATTAAACCATTGGAAGATATTTCAATCGTAAATTTGGTTGATATGTTTGTTGAGTACGCGTTTGTGAGTGGGGCATCTGATGTACACATTCAACCGGAGCGTGATTCGGTGCGAATTCGATTCCGTGTCGATGGAATTTTAAAAGATATTTTTGAAAAAATTCGAGTCTCTCGTGATTTGCATCAAGAAATAATTTCACGTATCAAGGTTATGTCAGGTCTTCGTACCGATGAACACTTGAGCCCTCAAGACGGACGATTTCGGAGTCACATTGAAACAGTTGGCGATGTTGATGTGCGTGTTTCTATTGTACCTACGTATTATGGTGAAAATGCGGTGTTTCGCGTGTTGGCGCAGACGCAGTCATTTGATTTGAAAGACTTGGGATTTCGTCCCGAAGATTTGATAAAGGTAGAAAAAGCTATTAAACGTCCTTATGGAATGATTTTGGCTAATGGACCAACGGGATCTGGTAAGTCAACTACGCTCTACACTATATTAAAGCAATTAAATGCTCCGGGGACGTCGCTTGTTACTATCGAGGATCCTATTGAGTATTCATTGGATGGAGCCACTCAGATTCAGGTGAATGCCCAGTCGGGTTTAACATTTGGCACGGGATTGCGTTCTATTTTGCGTCAGGATCCAAACATTGTAATGGTTGGTGAAATTCGCGATGGAGAGACTGCTGGTATTGCGGTAAACGCTGCTTTGACTGGGCATTTGGTGCTTTCCACCTTGCACACAAACGACGCGGCAACGACATTTCCTCGACTTATTGATATGGGCGTCCCGCCGTTTTTAGTAACTTCGACGGTTAACATAGCAATGGGACAGCGTTTAGTTCGTAAGTTGTGTCAGAAGTGTAAAAAAGAACGTGTTCTTACAAAGGAAGAAATAAAAAGCATTGAAGAAATTATTCCTGAAATTACCGAGCAGGGAAGAAAATTTTTTATAGCGGAGGGATGCGATAATTGCAATGGCGGTTATTCTGGTCGAGTAGGTATTCGAGAGGTGCTCGAAGTGAATAACGAAATTCGTAAGTTAATTGTTGGTCGGGGAACCGCTCAAGAGATTAAGGCGGCTGCGGTGGCGAATGGCATGACTACTATGCTTAAAGATGGTATTGCTAAGGCGAGTGAAGGATTAACGAGTATCGAAGAAATTATGCGCATCATTAACGAATAAACTATATATATGGCTATTTCAAAACGAAAATTTTCTCTCCTTTCTTTTTTTGAACATTTAACGGTCCAAGATAAGATTAATTTTGCTCGTCATTTGGGTATGGTGGTGAAGGCAGGATTACCCCTTAATGAAGGATTGAATATTATTAAAAAACAATCAGAATCGAAATTAATTATAAAAATAATTGATCATATCCAACTTGATGTGAATAATGGGAAGTTTTTAGCGGATAGTCTTGAGTATTACAATAACGTGTTCGGTGATTTTTTTATCAACATTATTCGTGTTGGTGAATCGAGCGGTACGTTGAGTCAAAACTTATTTTATTTGGGTGATGAATTAAAGAAAAGCAAGGAATTGAACGGAAAGGTTCGTAGCGCCATGATTTACCCTGCTATTATTTTTGTGGCGACAGTTGGGTTGACGAGTTTTTTGGCGTTTGGAATTTTTCCTAAATTGTTGCCAATTTTTTCTAGTCTTCGCGTTGAATTGCCGTTGACGACTCGCATCCTTATTCAAACCGTGAATTTCTTGAAAGATTATGTGATCTATGTCGCGGTGCTTTTTATTAGCGCGGGGATCGGACTCCGTATTCTTATTAAACGATTTGCTCCCGTGCAAATATTTTTCGATAAAATGGTGCTTTCAACGCCTATTCTTTCAAAAGTAGTAATTGATGTGCAGATGGCGAATTTAACGCGTATTTTAGGACTTCTTTTAAAGGGAGGAGTAAACATTGTTGAGGCTGTTCACATTACTGCCAATACATTTGATCATGCGGTTTATAAAAAAGCGTTATTATCCGCTGAAGAGGAAATTCGTAAAGGGGAGCAGTTTGCGCAATATTTATCGGAACACAAAGAACTCTTTCCGGCCTTAGTGTCTGGTATGGTAAAAATTGGCGAAAATACCGGAAATTTGGAAGATAATTTGTTTTATTTGGCTGAATACTACACCGAAGAAGTGGATACGACACTTCATGATCTTACGAGCTTTTTGGAACCTCTCATGCTCCTTACCATGGGTCTTATTATTGGATTCGTAGCTTTGTCCATCATTACCCCGATTTATTCTATCTCTCAAAATATTAAGTAGTAGAAATTTGTTTATACGTATGAATTTGAATGCGAGTCGATCCGGTTCCAGTCTTATTGATGTCGTTGTTACGATTGCAATTATTGGGTTGTTATTTAGCGCTATTTACGCTGTTTATTTCGCGCTTATTGATTCTATAAATAATATCGAATCCCGTACGGCTGCTGCTGAAGTGTTGGCTGGGCAATTGGAAATTATTCGTAATTTACCTTATGACAGCGTTGGCACTGTTTCGGGTATTCCTGCCGGTGTTATTCCTCAAAATCAAACTTCAACGGTAGGAAATTTTTTGTTTAATGTAAAAACCACTGTTCGAAACATTGATGATCCGGCTGATGGAACGATTGGTGGTACCCCCAATGACACTGCGCCGGCTGATTACAAACAAGTAACTTTGGAAATTTCCTGTTTAACATGTGCGAAATTCGCTCCGTTTCAATTTACAACGACCGTTGCTCCGAAAAATTTAGAAAATACGGCTGTAACTGGATCTCTTTTTATAAACGTATTTGATGCGAATGGCGTCGGTGTTTCTGGCGCATCGGTTCATTTGGTAAATGCGAGTGTGACCCCCGCGATTGATTTAACAGATACTACCAATTCTTCTGGATCACTTCAATTAGTTGGTGTGGCAACAAGTAGTCAAAACTATCAAATTACTGTTTCGAAAAACGGGTATTCAAGTGAAAAAACTTACAAGACGGGTGCTGTTGGTAATCCAAATCCGGTAAAACCACATGCAACCGTTGCATCGCAAGCGGTTACGAGTATCAGTTTTTCTATTGATAGAGTAAGTTCTATTCTTTTTTCTACAAATAGCAATGTTTGTGTCGCTGTTCCGAGTCAAACTATTTCATTGGCGGGACAAAAATTAATTGGAACAAGTCCTGATGTTTTAAAATTTTCGACTTCAACCATCACCAATTCATCTGGGGTTACTACGCTTTCGAATGTTGAATGGGACACTTATGACGTAGCTCTTTCAGGAAGTACTTATGATGTTATTGGGACACCTCCCGTGTTGCCTTTTGCTGTTAATCCTTCCACCACCATTCCTTTTTCTTTTGTTCTTGACGTTCCTGCTCGTCCTTCGGTGCTTGTTTCTGTTTCGGACAGCGGTACTGACACTGCTGTTTCTGGGGCAACGGTTACGATGAGTAAAAGTGGATATTCGCAAACGGTAACCACTGGACATTCTTTTGTTGGTGATACGACGTGGGTTTCTGGCGGATATGTAAGTCAGAGCGGGGGGATTGAGGCGGAAAATAATCCTGGGTCACTTACCATTGCGTTAGTTTCTGGTGTGTATCCAACGTCTACCGTTAATTATCTTGTTTCGGAAACTATCGATCTTGGATCATCGGCAAGTTCAAGTTTGTATGCGTTTCTTTGGACGGGGAGTCAACCATCTAATACCGCTGTACAGTTTCAAATTGCAGCCAACAATGATGATGCTACTTGGAATTTTGTTGGTCCTAATGGTGCTTCTAGTTATTACACGGCGACATCTACTGCTTTATCTGGATTTGATGGTAATAGATATGTTCGATATAAGGTGTTTTTGACTACAAACGATCAAAATGTGACGCCACAGGTTGATAGTGTTCGATTTGAATTTTCGGGAGCGTGTACTGCTCCTTCGGCGGCTTTTTTCTCCACGCTTCCCGTTGGAACATATGACATTACTGTTTCAGCTTCTGGGTATCAGACAGCAAGTAGTACGATATCTGTATCGAGTAATTCGTGGCAACAAATTTTTATTCCTTTATCGCAATGATTTCTTTTTTAAAAAAATCTCGAGATGGGTTTTCTTTGATTGAAGTGGTGATTGTGTTGGGTATTTTTGGTTTGATGTCTTTTATGGTATTGGCGTTGCGAAGCAATGTTGATATTTTAAAAAATATCTCAACGCAAAAATTATTGTCTCGTCAGGATGTTGAACAAACGTTTCAAATTGCGATTTCTGAAATTCGATCTGCTGGCCCCTCGAGTCTTGGGGGGTATGCAATCGAAGCTGCTTCTTCAAGCTCGCTTACTTTTTATAGCGATATTGATAGTGATGGACTTTTTGAGCGCGTCACTTACTCAATTGGGACAAGTACTATTCGAAAAGCTGTTATTAAACCAACTGGTAATCCACTTACATATGCAACGAGCACGCAGGTAACTAGTAATCTTATTCAGTATGTAACGCTCGCTACTTCAACTCCACTTTTTCAATATTTTGGAAGTTCCTATACTGGCACGCAAACTCCTCTTGCTGAGCCTATTGCGATTTCGTCTATTCGCATTGTTCGAATGTCGTTTTATACTGATCTTGACCCCGCGTCTGCTCCTCGTCCTGCATTTTTCACCAATACTATTACTGTGCGTAATTTACGAAGTAACTGATTATGAATTTTTTTAATTTTCATTTTTTACGGTTTAGATCGGGACAACTTTCAGTTGGTATGCTTTTTATTGCGGCATTGGTGGTTAGTTTAATGACCGGATGTATTTTTTTGGCAATTTCTTTCGTACAGTTTTCAACGCGTGGATTAAACAAGGTTCAGGCATTTTCTATCGCAGAAGCGGGGATTGAGTATTATCGCTGGCATCTTGCGCATGCTCCGCAGGATTTTCAAGATGGTACGGGACATGCCGGTCCGTACGTACATACTTTTTATGATAAAGACGGAACTGCGATTGGTACTTTTACGCTTGCTATTACTCCGCCACCTACTGGTTCAACGGTGGTGACGGTGCGTAGTACTGGTGTTGCCAACGCTGATCCTTCTGTCACAAAAATTATTGAGGTAAAGTTGGCCATTCCTTCGTTTGCAAAATATGCGATTGCGGCCAATGACAATATGCGTTTCGGGGCAGGCACCGAAGTGTATGGTGAAATTGTCAGTAATGCGGGTATTCGGTTTGATGGTATTGCGCACAATTTAGTTCAGAGTGCTTTAACGAGTTACGATGACCCCGATCATTCCGGTGGAAATGAGTTTGCGGTTCATACCCACGTATCACCCACCGATCCGCTCCCCCCTGCTGCAGTTCCATCTCGACCGGATGTGTTTGTGGCGGGGCGTGCATTTCCTGTGCCGGCTATTGATTTTGCTGGTATGACGCA
>CAZELH010000006.1:16423-20519 GCA_964513095.1 uncultured Candidatus Saccharibacteria bacterium | reverse complement strand
GGATTGCGAATTAAAATATTTGCAAAACATATAGACGTTGTTTTTGGTGTCCTAAACTTTTTATTCGTGTGCAGTATTTCGTCTTTGTTAATTTGTCTTTATACTATAGATATGAGGTTTTTTAGGTCATCGCGAGCAGGGTTAACCCTTATTGAAATTATTATTTCGGTATCGCTTATTGCTATTATTTCTGGATTGGGACTCTATGTTTTAAATCCAGCCGGTCAATTGGCAAAATCCCGCAATACCCAACGTCAGTTAAATCTTACTGCTTTAATTGCCGCTATCCGTCAAAATATTGCCGATAAAAATACTGGTGCGTTTAACTGTGTAAATGGTGATATTCCAACGTCTACGAAGCGAATGGCAAGTGCTGGTACGTCATCTACGTACAATATTGCGCCATGTTTGGTTCCTACCTATTTATATACAATGCCTTTTGATCCTTCGGCGGCAGGTGCTCATTATGTGAGTAATTCGGATTATGATACTGGGTACAGCATTGTGAAAAATGCCTCGAGTCAGATTATTATTTCCGCCCCTTTTGCGGAATTGAATCAGACAATTTCAATTACTCGATAGAAAAAAGCCGGATTCTGTTGACGTGTTAGCGGGTTAATTTTTTGCGAGTTCGGCGATGACTATTTCCATTGGGATCATTGGAAAAGGAATTCCTCGAAGCTGAATGTGAGTGTTTAATAATTTTTTAAGCACCGCAATGACGGTATCGCTAGGATATTTTTTTGCAATTTCTTGTAAATTTTCATATTCGCTATCCGTGAATTCGTTTGCTACTTCCTGCCCTAATTCGGGGTTTAATTGAATGGCGGCTACGCTTTGCAGATAGGAGAGCGTGTCTTTGGTGCATTGTGATATGCTACTACCTTCGTCCGAAAGGGTTTTTATAATCGCCATGGCTGTTTTTGTGTCTTTTGCGAGGAGTGCAGTGGCGAGACTTGCGGTTGTTGCAGTACTTGTTTTTCCGATGATTCCGCTGATTATTTTCGCATCTATAGTGGTATTTGAGGTTACACTTTTTACCTGATCAAGTAATGAAAGTGCATCCCGCATTGATCCATCTGATGCTTTAGCGATGATTTCTATCGCGTCTGCGTCTATTGATATTTGTTCTGTTTTTGCAATTTTTGTAATTTGCGCAGCGATTATTTTTTTAGGCAATTTTGTGAAGAGAAATCGTTGGGTTCTGGAAAGTATAGTGAGTGGTATTTTTTCATATTCGGTTGTTGCCATAATAATTACACCGTGTTGTGGTGGTTCTTCTAGTGTTTTTAATAGTGCATTAAATGCAGCAGTGGTTAACATGTGCGCTTCGTCGATGATAAATACTTTATGACTGCTCTTGCTGGGGGCGGTGTACATTGTTTCTTGGAGTGCTCGTATTTCATCGATGCCACGATTGGATGCCGCATCTATTTCTATTACATCGAGACTGTTGCCCGCGTCTATTTCTTGACAGCTGATGCAGGTGTTGCAGGGAAGCGCCTTTTTCATGAAGGTTTGGTCTTTAGCTCGGGTGTGGCAATTGACGAGCTTTGCAATGAGGCGGGCGGTGGTTGTTTTCCCGCTTCCTCGTCCGCCATAAAATAGATAGGCGTGCGCAAATCGATTGGACGCGGCGGCATTTTTTAGCAACGAAACAGTTGTTTCTTGCCCGCACATTTCTTCTAATGTTTTTGGTCGATATTTTCGATAGAAAGCGAGTGACATTGGTGCATCTGATAAGCGCCTAGACTTGTATAAGTATTGTCTGAGACGGTAGAATTATCAAGAAAGACTTTTATTTTTTGGTATTTTTGTGCGCGATATGAAATATACATACTTTGGTATTGGCGCGGTGCTTGTGGTTGTTTTTTTTGTTGCTTTTTTTGTTCCCGCACAAACGACTATTTCTCATAGTGTCGATTCGAGCGCGTCAGTTGATGCTACTGTTGCTGATGCTAAAGAACCTTCCGATTCAAAAGATACTGCTGGTGTGGTGCCAACTCAGAGTCCCAGTGTTTCTTCTAATAATTCAAGTGACGATATAGAAAATCAATCAAAATTATCAAATCCGCCTTCTGTTGTACGAGCTTTGTATGTTACGGGATGGGTTGCGGGAATTTCTAGTCGGGTTGATTCTTTGATCGCACTTGCTAAAAAGGCAAATATCAATGCGTTTGTCGTTGATATAAAAGATTATTCTGGGTATTTGTCGTATTGTCCTTCGTTTACCGATGCGCGTTCATCGGGAGCATGTGATCAACTTCGTATCAAAAAGCCGAACGAGCTTATTAAAAAGCTTCATGACAATAATATCTATGTGATTGGGCGGGTGAGTGTATTTCAAGATCCCGTTCAAGCGAAGGCACATCCTGAATGGGCAATTCATGATACTGCTGGAGGAGTGTGGCGTGATAAAAAGGGTTTGGCATGGCTTGAGGTAGCGGCTCCGGAAGTCACTTCTTATGTTGCCAATATTGCAAAAGATGCTGACGCACGTGGATTTGATGAGGTTAACTTTGATTATGTGCGTTTTCCTTCGGATGGAAACTTATCACGAGCGGTGTATACGCAATGGGACAAAAAAAATCCTCGTCATGTGGTGTTGAAAAAATTTTTTAAAGATATTCGAGCGCAAACTACTGGTATTACGATTTCAGCAGATTTATTTGGATTAGTGACTGTTCAAAAAGATGATTTGGGTATTGGGCAAATCATCGAGGATGCGTATCCGTATTTTGATTTTTTGTATCCAATGGTCTATCCATCCCATTACGCATCGGGTTTTTTGGGATATAAAAATCCCGCGTTATACCCGTACGAGGTTATTAAATACTCAATGGATCAAGCAATTACTCGCAAGCACATGTTGGCGTTAAATAGTGGTACTACCGTGCCCGTTGCTTCCAATGCTTCAAAAACCGTGCAACAGGCGGCTGTTGATTCTGTTATTCGTCTTGATCCTGATGAAGCCACCAAGCCATTAGCAAAATTACGTCCGTGGTTGCAGGTGTTTGATTTGGGGGCTGACTATACTGCAAAGATGGTTACAGAGCAGATGCGAGCTACCGCCGACAGTTTGCGGGGTGATGAGTATGCCGGCTGGCTTCTTTGGGATCCAAAGGTTACCTATATTCCGCTACGTGCCTTGTGATGATGGAAGATCATATACAAAAAACTTCTTCGTATCACTTTGTTTCCGATTCTTTTGAGGGTCCGTTGGAGACGCTTTTGCAGTTAATTGAAGAAAGAAAATTGGAAATTTCTACCGTAAGTTTGGGTATGGTGACGCAAGATTTTTTGAAGCATCTTGACCGTGTCCGTGAGGCCTTTGCGTTGAAAAATTCAGAATCAGGTGCGACAAAAGAATTTCATGGGGTGGGATTGGATGTGTTGGTGTTGGTTGATTTCGTGAGTATCGCGAGTCGATTGATTTTGATTAAATCAAAATCGTTGATTCCTGATTTGGTGTTGAGCACCCAAGAAGAAGATCAGATTGGACAGTTGGAGGAGCGATTGCGTTTGTATCAAAAAATAAAACCCGGAATTCGAGCATTTGCAAAAGCGTATGCAAATGCATCTCATAGTTTTGCAAGACCGTATATGAAAAATATGGCGTTATCTGCTCCGGGGATGCTTGAAGGTAAAATATTTTATCCAGGTACGACAACTACTGTGGGAACATTGACCCAGCGATTAGAAGAACTTTTTTCTTATTTGAAAAAAACAGAGTACGAGGTGCGCAGAGTACATGAAAAAATTGTTTCTTTAGAGGAGCATATTCGCACGGTATCTACTCGCATCCAAAATATCGAACAATCGAGTCTTGCAAAATTGACCACTGCTTCTAATAAAACCGAATTAGTACTTACTTTTTTGGCTATTTTGCATCTTGCGCGCGATCAAATTATCACCCTTGAGCAAAGTATGCATTTTTCTGATATAATAATCAGTCGGCACAATGGGGACAAACCGCCGATGTAGGGGTTATTTTTATTACCGATCGTATGGATGAAACACTCGTAAAACAAGAACATATAGCTAGTCTTGAGGCCTTACTATTTATCAACGGTGAGCCTATTTCCTTTGGTGCTAT
>CAZELH010000006.1:0-16323 GCA_964513095.1 uncultured Candidatus Saccharibacteria bacterium | reverse complement strand
CTATTGAGAGGTCTTATTGAGAAAAATCCTCATCCAGAACAGAAGGGTTTGTTTGAATATACTCCGAGTTTTGAATTATTACAGCATCTTGGAGTTTCTCGCGTCGAAGAGCTTCCTGAATTTGAAAAATTTAAATCATTGTATACACAAGCTCTGTCGGGTGATACTCATAGCGATTTAGAAAGCGCGGTGGCATCTGTGGATGATGCTGGGTAGGTTATTTTTTTATGAATACTTTTTTTCGAACATACCTTCCGGTTATTCAAAAACTGATTATTTTCAGCATTGTTTTGGGTGTTGTTGGTCTTGTGCTTTTTGAATACCATGTTTTTTTTGGTTCTGGTGTTGCGGTTGAGGGTAATGTTCGAGGTTATCAGGTGGCAAGTGTCGATGAGTTTTTGCAAAAGCAAGATTCTATGCAAAATGCCACCACTACCGATTCTCTTACAGGTTCCGCAACGAGTGTTTTTTATAAACAGAAAGAATTACCCGATCCAGTTCCTGCTGTTGCATCAGCGTTGGTTGTTGATGGAGTAACGGGTGCGGTTCTTTTTGAAAAACAGAGTGCTCGATTGTGGCCAACCGCCTCTATTGCGAAATTAATGAACGCCGTTATTGCTGTAAAATATCTTTCGCCTTCCGATGGTATTACTATTCCTGATGGGGGTGTGGTGGTGAATGGCGAAGTATCTACCGGCACGCCGCTTGGCGCCGGTACTCGATTTAGTGTGGCGGATATCCTTTCTTTAATGCTTACTGTTTCTAGCAATGAAGCGGCTGAGACATTGGCGAGTACATTTGGTCGTGAGCGATTTTTGAATGAAATGAATAAACAGGCGATTGCGTGGGGGATGTATAACACTAATTTTGATGATCCAACTGGCTTGTCCGTCGCCAATCAATCTACCGCCACTGATATTGCGATACTTGCGCGACATTTATTGGTTGAGTATCCACAGATTCTTGCTATTACTACTCATCCCAAAAATATTATTACTAATTTGGAGACCGGTCAGAAGTTGTCTATACTGAATATTAATCAGTTTGCTGGCCAGTCGTCTTTTTTGGGTGGTAAGACCGGATATACCGATGAAGCGAATGGTAATTTAGTTTCGGTGTTTAGTCACTCCGGTCATCCGGTTATTGTCGTGGTATTGGGAACTAATGATCGATTTGCTGAAACGCGAGCTATTTTTTCTTGGTTTACTCAATCGTTTTCTGTAAGAAATTCCTAATTATTTCCTATGTTTTTTATTCATCTTCAAAATATTGTTCGCAATCTTACATTATTCGTGGGGTCTTTTTGTATTGCTTTTGCTACCGCTCCTATTCTTATTCACTATTTATACAAACATAAAGCGTGGAAGAAAAAAGCAAAAGAACAGGGATTGACTGGCGATATTCCGGTGTTTCGAAAATTTCATAGCGAAAAAGAGGTGAGCACTCCTCGCATGGGAGGTATTATGATTTGGTCCACGGTGCTTTTGGTAACTGTTGCGAGTTTCGTGATTTCGTGGATTCATCCAACGGGATGGCTTGGATCGCTTAATTTTCTATCTCGTCGTGAAACATGGTTGCCACTATTTACGTTAGTTTCGGCATCACTCTTGGGACTCGTCGATGATTTATTAGTTATTAGTAGTCGCGGTCGATATGTGGGTGGGGGAATACGGTTGCGTGTTCGACTCGCTATCATCACATTAATTGCACTGGTTGGAGCATGGTGGTTTTATTTTAAGCTTGAGTGGCATAGTTTGTACGTGCCATTTTATGGAAACATTGAAATTGACGGTCTTTATATCCTTCTTTTTGTGATTGTTACACTTGCTACGTTTTCTAGTAGTATTGTTGATGGGTTAGATGGATTGTCAGCCGGAGTGCTTATTCCGATATTCGGCGCCTACGGCATCATTGCCTACACTACGGAGCGATATGACTTAACGACCTTTATTGTCGTGTTAATTGGGGCTCTGGTGGCATATTTATGGTTTAACGTGCATCCCGCTAAATTTTATATGGGTGATACGGGTATTTTGGGATTGACGGTGACGTTGGCGGTTATTGCATTTTTAACAAATTCCGTGTTATTTTTGCCGGTTATTGGGTTGGTGCTCGTGGTGGAGTCCGCGTCAGATATTATCCAAGTTGGCTCTAAAAAATTGCGTGGAAAAAAAGTATTTTTATCCGCTCCTATTCACCATCATTTTCAGGCACTTGGGTGGCCGGAATCGCAAATTACGATGCGGTTTTGGATTATTTCGTGGGTTGCTTCGGCGTTGGGAATCATGCTGTTCTTTTTGTCTCGGTTTGTGAAGTAAGATCGTAAAACGTAGAACCTAAAACGTAAAACGTGAAGCGTATGGCATATGGTGTTAATAAAAATTACGAATTGAGTATTGAAGGATTGCGGATTAAAGCAGAGATATATAGATTCCCGCCTACGCGGGAATGACAGCAATGGGCGGAATAATGCAATAGATAGATCTCCTGCCTGCTAGCCTTCACTAAACTTACGGAAGGGCACGGCGAGTTAGTGGGTTAAGGCAAACAGACAGGGGTAGTGGGTATTTTTGACAAATAAGCATTTTTATTGTATGTATATGGTAGAAGCTTTTAGCAATCATGCTAAAGCAAAAACTACATACGGGAGGTGATTATGGCGAAAGCGAAAGCAAAAGTGAAATCAAAAACAAAAACGGAAACGACGGTGACTATCAAAAAAGAACATTGTCCAATTCGGTGTGAAATTTGTCACCAAGCCGATCGGTTTGATCCGCTTTCAAACACCTGCACGAGGTGTAGTGCTATTATTTCTAACAATGTTGGGCAGTTTGTTGAACGGGATAATTTTTTGGTGCGTGTTAGGATTGTGGCTATACTGACGTTGTCCATTCTTTGGGTTCCCCACATTCTTCGGATTACCCAGATTACTCTTCCTCGGATTCCTTATGTGGAAGAATTTACAAATCCTTTGGGTCGATGGTTTTTTTACGTCGGTTTTTATTTGTTGTTTCGATTTCGCTTTTGGGCTATCAAAGAATCAGAATCTGAATTTCTCTTGTATGTTTGGGAGATAATTCTTATTCTGGAATTTATTCTCATTGTGGCGAAACCTATTTTTTCTGCATTGGGATGGATCTAACCACAACATGCGGATGAGATTTCACCGCATACGAGCTGCTTTCGAGCAGCTCTTTTTGTTTTTTTGTCCACGTGTTTTTTGATATTGTTTTTTTATCTATTACCTATTGGCTATACCCTCGTTATTTATTGTGTATAACATTTATCGCCCGTGACGGCGATTTTTTGTATACTTATAGGTACGTGGTATGAAAAAAATTGTTATCAACAAAGATGATTCTGCGGCAGATGCGGTTCGTAGGATGCTTGCGGAACCACATACGGATATTGTCATTGTTATTCCTAAGGGTGCGCATATAAAGGGAGCGATTACTAATTTTTATACAATAGAAAAAGAAGCAACAAAGGCAGGGCGAACAGTCGTTATTGAGTCTGTTGATGATGAGGTTTTGGCGTTTGCGCGCGCTGCGAATTTACAAGCCGTTCACCCCCTGTTTCAGGCAAATAGACGGGCAAATACTACCACTGATATTGTATTCTCGAAGAAACGTTCTTCTGTGGTAGAGCTTGAGGATCACTCGGTGGAACATCATAAGCGTTCGCCAAAAAAGCACGAAGAATTGGATGAGGATTCGTCCGAATCTATTTCTACAACTCATCATCCGGTTGATTCTTCTACTGTTGAGATATTTTCTCGGCATACCGACATAGAAGATACTGATCGTATTGATGAGGGGAGCGTTGTTTCCGTTTTAGATGACAATTCTTCTCGACGCCGGAGCATTGGATTTTCTCTTGTTCTAAAGACTGCGGGGGTTATTTTGACGATTGTTATCGTTATTGGTGGGGCATGGCTATTGACCCCTCGTTTTTCTCGAGCAACCGTTGCTTTGACTACTAAAAAAGTAGCGTGGGCTACTTCTTTGCATGTTACTGCTGATGTGAATGCTCAAGATGTTGATGTTCAGCGCGGGATAGTCCCTGCTGAGCTTTTTTTCCAGCAAAAAAACTTCACGCAGCTATACCCAGCCAGCGCCATTAAGGATGTTTCTCAAAAAGCCACTGGTAAGATAACTATTTTTAACGGATATAGCTCAAAATCTCAATCGTTGGTTGCTTCAACCCGTTTTGCCACTCCCGATGGGAAGATTTTTCGATTACAGCAAACTGTTACTGTTCCTGGGGCGGTGATTGCGAATGGAAAAATTACTCCGGCAAGCGTTGAGGCGACGGTTGTGGCTGATTCGGCTGGTGAAGCATACAACCTTTCTTCCGAAACTAAGACGACGATTCCTGGGTTTGCCGGCACGCCAAAGTTCGATGCTTTTTATGGAGTGATTGCAAAAACTGATGGTGGATTTCAAGGAAAAAAACCATACCCAACTGCTGATGATATTGAAAAGGCAAAGCAAAAAACATCTGATATCATTCGCGCTAGTCTTTCCAGTTGGCGTGTTACTCCGCGAATGAATGAGTTTAAAATTATTGATGGTACTACCGATTTGCGTATTACAAAATTGGTTGTAAATACTGCTACTGATGATAAGGGAAATTTTAGTGTATTAGCTGAAGGTTCCGTGTCTGTTATTGCGTTTAAAGAAAAAGACGTATTTTCGATTGTGGAGCAACGTGCAAAAGAAACTGCTTCGGCGAGCTTGCGAAGCAGTGATTTTGAAAGCGTTGGAGTGTCCGCTGAGTATTCACAGCCCGTGGTAAATAGCGCCAAAAAAACTCTTGATATGACCGTCACTGCTTCTGCTACGGTTGTTCCGCGTATTGCGCCTGCTACTGTGCTGGAGACAATACATGGGCAATCGGTGGATGAAGCAAAGCAATTCTTGAGCACTATTCCTGATGTCATTACGACAAAAATTTCATTAAAGCCGTTCTGGGCTACTCGTATTCCCGATACTCAATCGCATATAAATCTTGACGTTTCTGCTACTCAATAGGTCTTATTTTTCTACCTTTTTTCTCCTTGTGATAACCCTTATACCTCTAGTTGACAGTCGAAATTCATTTTGCTTATAATATGACAACATGCACAACCAACATGTGTTGTGTATATAGCGTTTTTATATGACCCCCGATAGAATAGAAGGATTGGTAAAGGAGGCACTTCCTGGGTTACATTTCCGGGTTGTGTTGTCTGATGGCCAAACGGAAATATTGGCCCATCTTGCTGGTCGCTTGAAACTTCATCACATTCGTGTGTTGGTTGGTGATCGCGTTCAGCTTGAGTTGAGTCCTGATGGTCGGCTTGGTCGTATCGTAAAACGTCTCTAATACTCTATATTTATGAAAGTACGAAGCTCAATCGGTAAAATGTGCAATAGCTGTAAAATCGTAAAGCGTCGCGGACGCCTTTACGTTATTTGCGTTACGGCGAAGCATAAACAAAGACAAGGTTAATTTATTTATTCTTATGAGAATTTTTGGTATTAATATACCCGACGAAAAAAATAGCGAATTTGCCCTTACCTATATTTATGGTGTTGGTCTTGCCACTTCTCGCAAAATTTTAAAAGAGACAAAAATAGATCCTTTAAAGAAAGCGCGTGATTTGACTCCTGATGAAATTAATAAAATTCAAGGATATGTAGAAAAGACCGTTCGTGTGGAAGGGGAGCTTCGTCAGCATATTCGAGCCCATATCCAACGACTAAAGGATTTAAAGGTCTATCGGGGAAACCGCCATGCGCGTCGTCTTCCGGTTCGTGGTCAACGAACCAAAACCAATTCTCGTACGGTCCGTGGCAATGTCCGTAAGACCGCCGGATCGGGTAAGCGTAAGGTTGATCTTAAGTAATATATTGTGTACCATAGCGATACGTAATTTACCCCTTATTTATTAAAGAAATCCATGCCAGCTAAAAAAGCTCCAACAACCAAAAAAGAAGAAAAAGGTGCAGCGCCAGCCGTTGCTCCTGTTGTTGTCGCCACTCAAGGGCGAAAATCGAAGAAATTAGAGTCTGGTCGCGCGTATATTAACGCTTCCTATAATAATACGATCATTACGTTTACCGATCCTAAGGGTAATATTATCGCTTGGGGTTCAGCTGGATCGCTCGGTTTTTCTGGTCCTAAAAAAGCTACTCCATTTGCTTCCTCGAAAGTAGTGGCTGCATTGACTGAAAAGGTAAAACCAATGGGTCTTACTACTCTCGATATTTTCATTAAGGGAGTTGGTGGTGGTCGTGATTCAGCGCTTCGTTCTATTATCAACCAAGGTTTTGTTGTGAATTCAATAAAGGACGTTACCCCAATTCCACACAACGGACCTCGTCAGAAAAAGATTCGTCGCGTATAGTTTTTTACTTTATTATCTACTTTTATGACTAAAGGACCAAAAGAAAAAAGAGAACGATTCCTCGGTGTGAACCTTGGAGTAAAAGCTACCCGATCACAATCGCCGAAGGGTGCTTTGTCTCGTCGTCCTTATAAACCCGGTGTGCATGGTCCTAAAAAGCAACGTCGTAGCAACATGTCTGATTTTGGTAAGCAGATTCGTGAAAAGCAGAAGTTTAAAATCAGCTATGGCGTGAATGAAAACAACTTAAAAGCTTTGTATCAGGAGGCGAGTAAGGACAAAAAGGACTCTGCTGCAAAATTGATCCAACTTTTGGAGCGTCGTCTTGATAATGTGGTTTTCCGTTTGGGAATTGCCGGATCTCGTGCTATGGGTCGCCAACTTGTTGTACAAGGGCATATTTTTGTGAATGGTACCCGCACCATATCGCCAGCTTTTTCTGTTCGAACAAATGATGTTATTTCTATTCGTCCAGAATCATTTACTAAAAATATCTTTAAAGACACTAAAGAAGCTATCAAAACTGTTGATGTGCCTACGTGGATGATTCTTGACAAAGATAAACTTGAAGGTAAAATAATAAGCATGCCGAAGGATGTCGAGATGCCATTTGCCATCAGCCTTTTGGTCGAATCATTTTCAAAATAAACTCATCTTCATTTTTTACTACCATTATGGAATTTTCACACTTAAGTTCATCGGTTAGCATCAAGACCGTTAGCGAAGAGCCAACGGTTGGTTCTTTTGAGATAGAGGGACTTTTTACCGGCTATGGTTTGACTGTTGGAAACGCTCTTCGACGTGCGCTTTTGTCTTCCTTGCCCGGTGCTGCTATCACTCAGATCAAGATCAAAAATGTTTCCCATGAATTTTCGACCCTTCCTGGTTTGAAAGAAGATATTATTGAGTTGTCTTTGAATTTCAAGAAATTGCGTTTTCGTTTGCATAGCGATGAACCACAAACAATCACCTTGTCGGCGAAAGGTGAGCAAACGGTTACTGGCGCGGACATTAAATTGAACAGCGACGTAGAGCTTATTAACCCAGAGCAACACCTCGCCACCTTAACTGCAAAGTCAGCTGATCTTTCAGTTGAAATTATTGTAGAACGTGGGTTAGGATATTCTTCAGTGGAATCTCGAACGTCGAAGGAAAAGTTGTCTATTGGCTCCATTGCGCTCGATGCATTCTTTTCCCCTGTTTCAAAAGTAAACTATACGATTGAGAACATGCGTGTAGGTGATCGAACTGATTATGATCGATTGAAGATCGAAATCGAAACTGATGGCACCATTACCCCATCAGCAGCGCTACACAAAGCCAGCAATATTTTGAAGGATCATTTTGAAAAGGTTTCTGCGGTAGCTGTTGTGGAAGAAGCGCCTGTAGCAAAGAAAACAAAGTCTAAAAAATAATTATTTACGTCTATGCAACATCACAAGAAAGGCCGAAAATTTGGCAGACTCAAGGGAAAGCGCATTTCATTTGTGCGTAATTTGAGTGGCGATCTTATTCGGGCTGGAAAAATTGAAACCACGATTGCTCGTGCAAAGGAAATTCGTCCTATTGTTGAGAAAATGGTTACGATGGCAAAGAAACAGACCCTTGCTGCTCGTCGACTCCTTATTTCTCGCCTTCATAACACTGACTTGGTTGAGCATTTGTTTAACGACATCGCGCCTCGCTACCAAGATCGTGCTGGGGGGTACCTTCGTATCGTCAAGCTTGGTAAAACTCGTAAGCGTGATGGTGTTTCCGTTGCCACCATTGAATTTGTATAAATACTCCTATGACTACCCATACTATTGATGCACAGAATAAACGTCTCGGACGACTTGCGACTGAAATCGCGGGTTTGTTGCAGGGAAAAAACTCTGTTCATTATCAAAAACATCAGGTTGCGCCTGTTACTGTTGAAATCAAAAACGTAAAGGGGATTGAAATTGGTGGAAACAAAGCAAAAGACAAATTGTATTATCGCCACACCGGCTACATGGGTCATTTGAAAGAAAAAACCTATGAGCAAGAGTTTTTGAAAGATCCTACCCATGTTGTTCGTGAAGCCGTGCGTCGTATGTTGCCGAAGAACTTCTTGAACCAAAAGCGATTAAACAACCTCGTCTTCATCAAAGATTAAGTATTTTATGACTACTAAAACAACAACATCAAAGAATCAGTACACGGAAAGTGTTGGTCGTCGTAAAACGGCTATTGCTCGCGTTCGATTGAGCGCCGGCGATGGGGAGGTGATGATCAATGATATTCCTGTTCAAAAATATTTTACTCTTTCTAAATTAGCGCAAAAGGCAGTTGCGGCATTGGTTGAGATGAAAGTGAAGGATAAATATCAGGTTTCTGCCCATGTAAAAGGTGGGGGGATTAACTCACAAGCAGAGGCAGTGCGATTGGGTATTGCGCGTGCATTGGCAACAAAAGATGATTCAATGCACAAGACGCTTCGTATTGTTGGACTCCTTACTCGTGATGCTCGTAAAGTTGAACGTAAGAAGTATGGTTTGAGAAAAGCGCGACGGGCACCGCAGTGGGCAAAGAGATAACCCCTTTCATTCTGTGAGTACCGGCATTCCGATTACTCCAGCGGTAATCGGCTGCCTGCTTCTCAATTCGCTCATTTTTTGTAAACAAAAAAACCAATCTGAGCGAATTTCCGAAAGCTACTCACATACCGAAATTCGTTATTTGGTGGGAAACAAAAAGAAAACCGCATTGTGCGGTTTTCTTTTTGCGTTGCAAAAGACCAAGCTTTTTTCATCACGATAGCTTCACCAGAAAAACAGTATTGCGCTTGGAGTGAGAGACAAACAAACAACAAAACCGCCGTATGGCGGTTTTGTTGTTTTTCTATTCACAGATTTGTTTGGATGGGGTATTATCACGAAGGTTCATTTATTCACATTGGAGGAAAAGGTATGAATGCATTGGTGATTGGCGCCGGTAATATTGGTCTTGGTTTTCTTGGATATTTACTTTGGAAATCAGGCCAATACTCCATCACATTTCTTGAAACGTCTCTTGATCGTGTTGCTGTTTTAAACAAAGAACGCGCATACACGGTTCTTACCGTTTCCAATTCTGGACTTACCGAAGAGATGGTTTGTCCCGTGAAAGCTATTTCTTCGCTTGATCGCAATGAGATTATCGATGCTGTTGTTGATGCCGATCTCATTTTAACGGCTGTCGGTAAGCAAAATTTAGTTCATATTGCTCTCTCTTTAGGTGCGGGATTGTGCGAGCGTATTAAAAAAAGACCCCGCGCCGAATTGCATCTTACGTTGATTGCTTGTGAGAATGTGTATGACAATACGCGCTATCTCGAGAAATTAATTTTTGAGAATGTTCCGAAAAAATACTCCAAAATTATGCGTGATACGATGAGTTTCCCTTGTTGTATGGTGGATCGTATCGTCCCGCTTATCCCAAAGGAAATTGCTCAAAAATACCCCTTGGTTGTTGCGGTTGAAGATTTTTTTCAATTTGTCGTCGACGGAATGGCATTGAAAGCCTCATTTCCTCATATTGATGGAATTGAAATTTCAAGTCATCTAAGCGCGCAGCTTGAACAAAAATTGTTTACGCTTAATATGCTTCATGGCATTGTTGGGTATTGGGGGCATCTTGTTGGATATGAATATGTCCACGAAGCAATGATTGATAAAACTATCAGTGCTTTGGCTCGCGGAGCTTTACGTGAAGTTGGAGAGGTTATCGTTCAGCGGTATCCGAGTATTGGTATCGAGAGCCAGTTGTTGTATGGTGAAAAAATTATGAAGCGGTTTCAAAATCATAATTTAAAAGATCACATACGACGGGTGGCATTGCAACCGATTCGAAAATTAGGAGGGGATGAGCGATTGGTAAAACCGGCTCGATTAATTTTTGATTCTGGTCGCGTCCCTGCTCATCTTGCGACGGGTATCGCGGCTGCTTTTCGCTATCAAGAGAGTACTGATTTGCAGTCGCTTGAACTCGCTCGCGAAATTTCAGCTCATGGCATTGAATCGACGTTGCAATCGGTTGCGGGACTTTCTCCCAAAGACCCTCTTTTTCATCTTTTGAAGGCTGATTACCTTCTTGCTTCTCTTTGAGTGATTTTTTGCCATGTTCATTTTCCCGCCTCAGATATCTTGAGGCGGATTTTTTTTACCACAATTCCAAGGGAGTGGGATATTATGGGAACATTGACATTAATTTTAATAATTGATATAATATAGTTGATGATAAAGAAGCAATGTATCTCCTCAATGCGTATGAAACGCCAGAATATTGATTTGGTGGTCGTTGCGTATGTTGCTACTCTTTGCAATTTTTTCGATCTTCACTGTTGGCAGTACATCTTTGATTTCAAATAGCACACATATCTTTCTGTTTGTTTGAAACCAATGATGTCTTGCTGAACAATGCAAGGCATCGTTTTTTAACAACTAAACAGAAGAAGGAGGGTTGATGATGAGAAAATCAAATGGTTCGGGTGGACAAAAGAAAAATCCACTTCACTATCTTTTTGCCGCCGTATGGCACTATTCAGCGGGCCATCGTAATAAGATTGTGTGGTATTGGAGCATGTTTGTTGTCGCAGAAGCCATTCAACTTATTATCTATCCAATGGTAATGGCGAAGATAATCGATGTCATTCAAAAACAAGGCATTACCACTGATACCATACAGATTTTGTTGCTTTTGCTTCTAAGTACGTTGGTGATTGAGATTGCGTTTTGGTTACTTCATGGTCCCGCTCGACTTATCGAAGAAGCCAACGCATTTAGGATTCGCACCAATTATCGAAAGTATCTTTTGAAAGGTGTTATGACGTTGCCTATGAAATGGCATGTCGAACATCATTCGGGTGATATTATCGATAAAATCGAGAAGGGAACTTCCGCATTGTTTCAATTCTCCAAAAATTCATTCCAAATAATTTATGCGGGCATTCGGCTGATCATCAGTTACGCAATGCTTGTGTACTTTAGTTGGTCTGCGGGATACATTGTGCTTGCGATGATTCTTGCTACCGCGTGGATTACTATGCGGTTTGATGCGGTGCTTATTGATCACTATCGAGAACTCAATCGAGCCGAAAATAGTGTTTCAGAAAGTATTTTTGATGGGATTAGCAATATCGCAACCGTCATTATTCTTCGCGTTGAACGACTTGTTTTTACGGCGATTATGCGTAAAGTCGAAAAACCATTTGAACTTTTTAAGCGAAATAATCGTGTGAACGAAGTGAAGTGGTTTCTCACGAACATGTGTTGCGCTCTTATGGCGATACTTGTTTTGGGAGCATATTTTTGGCAGAACATTGGAACTGCCAATGGAGTGCTTGTTGCAAAGGTGTACATTCTCATCACGTATTTGGATAAGGTGAGCGATTTGTTTTTCAAGTTCGCTAATTTGTACGGTGAAATTTTGCAACAAAGAGGAAAGGTTTTCAATGCCGAAGAGTTGTCAAAGGATTTTGTAGATGAAAACTTTATCAATCATGTGTTGCCAGAGAACTGGAAGCAGGTAGAGATAAAGGGTCTAAACTTTTCCCACCATACAGAAGAAAAAACAGATCTTCATCTCGCAAATATTTCACTGACAGTACATCGTGGTGAGCGTATTGCCTTTGTTGGTAAAAGTGGTAGTGGAAAAAGCACGCTCATGAGCATCATGCGTGATATTTACCAGCCCCAAAGCATGACGCTTTTGGTGGATGGAGCGTTTATTTCTGGTTTTGATGGTATTAGTCGGGCGATTGCGCTCATACCTCAAGATCCAGAAATATTTGCAACAACCATTCTTGAAAATATTACCCTCGGTGCGGAATACGAAGAAGGATTCGTAAAACGATTTACCGATATGGCCTGTTTTACGGAGGTAATTGCAAAATTACCGCATGGTCTCAATTCTTCCATAAAAGAAAAAGGGGTGAATTTGAGTGGGGGTCAACAACAACGTCTCGCACTTGCTCGCGGATTTCTCGCGTGCACTGAAAAAGACATTGTACTTCTTGATGAGCCGACAAGTAGTTTGGATACGGTGACGGAGATGGAAGTCTATCAGAACATCTTTCGAGAATTTTCTGATAAGACGGTTATTTCGTCGATTCATCGCCTTCACCTTCTTCCATTGTTTGACCGCATTTATTTCATGAATGAGGGTCAAATTATTGCTTTTGGGAGCTTGACTGAATTGTTGCGCGCGTGCCCTGAATTTCAGGAATTGTGGCAGCAGTACAATCAACATCGCCAAGAAGCACCTGTATAAAAAATATAAAACCGCCAACGCGAAAGCCGAGGCGGATTTTTTTATCAAGATTCCAAGGTATTCGGATAGTATGAAAACATTGACATTGGTAATATTTGTGATAAAGTGCGGGTAGAACGTTCCCATTCTAATCTAGGAGGATATTCTTGTGACTCAAACACCCCTTTCGAAGCGAACTGATCTCAGTCTTCAGACGTTGAAGATTTTTTGGCACCATGCACTCGTGCACTGGCAGATGGTCGTCGTGTCTATTGCTAGTATCTTCTTTATCGTTTTTTGTGATATGGTTTTGCCATTTCTCTATAAGCGATTTTTTGATCTACTGGCTACGAATGCCGCACATCTTGCATCCCCCGACGTTGTTTCTGATTTATACAAAACACTTGGTTGGATCGGTTTATTTTTGTGCTTGTCATGGCTTGGGTGGCAATCTTGCATTATTGCGGTGATGAAATTTGAGAGTTCGGTTATGAAATCCTTGGCTGATTACTCATTCAAGTATTTGCAGAACCACTCCTACAAATTTTTCACCGACAACTTTGCGGGTGCGTTGGTGAAGAGGGTAAATCGTTTTTCTGCCAGTTTTGAAGTGATAGGAGATCAGTTTATCCTTGATATCGGACAAACTCTTCTTCGCATTGTTCTTGTGGTAGGAATTCTTTTCTGGCATAACCCAGTTATTGGGGGTGTGTTTTTCTTCTGGACTGTTTTATTTATCATTTTCAATATTCTTTTTTCAAAATGGAAACTGAATTTTGATTTGATTCGTGCTGAACTGGATACAAAAGTTACGGCACGTTTGGCAGATACGATTGCAAATGCAATCAATTTGAAGCTCTTTGCGGGAATTGACCGCGAAGTGAGTCAGTTCCAAAACATTACGGAAGAGCATCGACAAGCGAGGTATCGAGCATGGAAAATGTCTTGGGCGTTTGAAGGCTTTCAGGGATTTTTCATTGTTGTTCTTGAACTCGTTACTCTTTTTCTCGCGATTCGATATTGGGTTTTGGGCATTCTCACGCTTGGTGATTTTATTTTGCTTCGTTCTTATCTTTCTCAACTCACGCACAATGTGCGTGCCATTGGTAAGAACATTCGAAATACCTATCAGGCGATGGCGGATGCCAATGAAATGACAGAAATTCTTCTTAAACCTCATGAGGTTGTTGATGTGGAAAATGCCACACCGCTTTGTGTTAAAAAAGGGACGGTAGAATTCCGAAACATTCAGTTTTCTTATCCCAAATCAGCACAATTGGCAGTTTCTGATTTTAATTTGTCCATTGCGCCCTGTGAGAAAATTGGCATTGTGGGCCCATCGGGTGGGGGAAAATCGACTATCCTCAAATTGCTTACGCGACTTTATGACGTGAAGGAAGGTGCGATCCTTATCGACGGTCAAGATATTTCTCGTGTATCGTTGGATAGTCTTCACTTGCAGATTGCGTATGTGCCTCAAGATCCGATTTTATTTCATCGAAGTTTGATGGATAACATTCGGTACTCTAATCCAACCGCCACTGATGATGAGGTGATTACAGCTGCCACGTTGGCCAACTGCCATGAATTCATTTCAAAGTTTCCTGAACAGTATGAAACGTTGGTGGGAGAACGAGGGGTGAAGTTGTCTGGTGGTGAACGTCAGCGAGTTGCTATCGCGCGGGCGATTTTAAAAAATGCACCCATACTTATCCTTGATGAGGCAACGAGTAGTTTGGATTCGCTTTCGGAGCGATTGATCCAAGACGCCTTGTCGAGGTTGATTGTGAATCGAACGGTTATTGCCGTTGCGCATCGACTTTCGACGATTCGCAAAATGGATCGTATTGTGGTTGTAAAAGATGGTCGCATTGTTGAAGAGGGCACCCATAATCTTTTGGTAAAAATTGAAAATGGCACCTATCAACAGTTGTGGGATCTTCAGTCAAATGATATCTCTTTGGATATATCCGACGAGGATTCTTTTGTCCATTAGTGAAATTTTCCCAAGCCTTGCGACACCGCAAGGCTCTTTTTTATGGGAATTGGAATGAAACAAGGGAACCGGCGTCAATTCCATAGAGCGCGTTGGTTTCTTGATCGTAGAAAGCGTTGGATAGCGTCCCTATTTCATCAAAATTTTGCGAGGTGTGATCGGTTATATCAAGCACGTATATTTCATTTGTATCATACACCACAAATATATGCGCGGAATCTTTGTGCCAGAGAAGTGCGTTGATGTTTCCAGAGCGGTTCACTTGGAATGAATATGATTTTGTTTCGTCTGTAAAAGAAACGACGCTGATTCGATCGGCAAGTTTTAATACGACGTTTTCTCCATTTGGAGAGAAGGTCAGTGCGCGCACTCCTTTTCCAATAATTTCGGCGGTGTTTGTGTTGAGTGTTACCACGTATGCGATTTGTGAATCTTGCAATACTCCAATTGTGCTTGCAGATACCGGATAGAGTGATTTTGTTCTCCCTGCTAATTCTGGAGATAGGAGTGTAGTAGTTCCTAACAGTTTGTTGTAAACAAAGATGGATGATGTTTTTTTAACAGAATCATAGGCGCTCCACACGATGACATTTTTCCCGAATGCGATCGATTCGGGTACGATTGTTATTTGTTGTGTTGTTACCGCCAGCAACCGTTTTTCGTTTGTTTGCGGGTTACTGAGTACTATTCGTTGTGGTTGTCGTAATAGAATGGAATTTTCTTCGTATGGGTCCACAAGGAGTGGCGAATTTTTTTGTGTTATTTCTTTTGGGGTTTGCGCGGGAGCGGGGATGCTGTACGATATGTTTTTGTCGGTTGATATCCATGTAAACGTACCCAATTTTTGTTTGTACACGAGTATTCCTGATCCGCTATTGTTTGTTCCTAGCAGGAGTGACGCGGGGATGGTGGTTGATGCGTAGGTTACGGTGTTGTCCGTTGTTTGAACACTTATTCCCGCCGTACCTACTGCAAATTGTGAAATTTTCTTGGTGGTTTGAACGGGTACACTTTGTGAACGTACGGGAATGAGAAGAGCGTTTGCAATTTCTGTTACTAGAGATGGCGCGACTGTTACGGTACGATGCCAATCTTTGTACCCATTAGCACTTAATGCTACTCGATATTTTTGAGGGAAGAGGTTGTTGATGAATGTGCCGTTTTGGAGTAACCATGATTGGTTTTTTATTTCCGTGTTGTTGAGGTAGATGCGGGCAGTGGTTGGTTTTGAATGGATGTAGAGCGCTCCCACTTTCGTGATTCGAAAGGTTGCAAAATCAAATCGAAATCCTTGTGAGTACGCGACAAATCCTCCGCCTAATACGAAGAAGAGGAGTACTAACGCGTAAAAAATCGTTCGTCGGTAGGTGATAGTCATGTGATGACGGTATAATTTTATATTTTACCATAAAATAATTATTTTGTACAATTTTTTTATTTGCATTTATTTTTGGAGCGGGTGTAAAATAGTGAAGGAGTCATAGAGTAAGATTCTGGATTAAATAATTTTTATCGGGAGGACGATAGCAGATGTGTTCCGTGGAATACATTTTGAGTTCACCCACCTGGCTCAAACCCGGGAAATCTTATTTTCATGACTTCATCAAAAAATCTTCTGCTTCACGCAGGGGATTTTTTTGTTAGAATGAGTATATTCTGTTATGCATATAGACGCGTCTTTTCTTAT
>CAZELH010000005.1:13900-31073 GCA_964513095.1 uncultured Candidatus Saccharibacteria bacterium | reverse complement strand
AACGAGTGTATTTTTTGCTTGAACCCGAAAATTGTATCGGCTGTGGCAGGCGGGTAAGACAGGGGTCGTAGGTTCGATTCCTACCACACGCACCAATCAACGCGAATTGTGTAACGTGTATCGCGATAGACAAAGAATGAAGAAGAGATTGCGGATTGAGTATTGCGTATTAGGTATAAATAGATAGAAAGGAGCATGGATTCCCGCCTTCCCTCCTTCACTAAACCTGCCTGTCGGCAGGCAGGGATTCCTTCCACACGCACATAGATTCATAGATTTATGTTCTGCGAGGTTTAGCTTATTTCGATGAGTCAGGTTTTATTTTTGTTGATTTGAATCGTTCTTGTAAGGCAAAAGGGGAATTTGTTCCTTGGTTTTTGGGGACAAAATAAATGGAGATTCCTTCGGCATTATTTGATAGAATGATAGCATTGAAGCTCTCTGAAGCTCGGAATAATAAAAATAGCCTACTATTTCCGATCATGAGTGATTTTATACAATCGTCGAGAGACGATTCGGAGAGCGATTTGCAGATTCGATGTGTTAAATGCGATAAGTTGCTTGCCAAAAAAATAGGCACAGCTTATGGGTTTGAGATTAAGTGTCCGCGATGTGGGACATTGAACCGCGTCCTTGAGCAACTTTCTCAACAAGTTGTCATCATCGATCCGGTTGGTAAAATTATATACATCAATAAAGCAATTGAAGATGTAACGGGGTACCACCTTCATGAAGCGGTGGGGAAAAGCCCTTCTGAATTGTGGGGAGGGCAGATGCCAGCAGAGTTTTATCAAGATATGTGGAAGACGATTAGCCAAGATAAAAAGATGGCTCATTTGCAACTTACGAATAAAAAGAAGAACGGCGAGTTATATGATTTAAAACTTTCTATTTCTCCTGTTTTGGATACTTCTGGCGAAGTTATTTTTTATTTCGGCATCGAAGATGTGATATAATTTAAAAGAATACGGTAGGGTGGGAGAGACTCATGAAGTCCAAAAAACAACACTGGTTCGTTTTGTTTTTTTCATGAGCAACCTCGCACATATTTTTAATAATAAGAGGAATTCTATTTTTTCAGGATTCGCGATTTTTTTGATCATCGGCGTGTTTTTTTTGCCGACTGTTCTTTATCCAAAAACGGCTCGGGCTGTTTTGTATGCACCGGGGGAGACGCTTGAGCCGGCGTGTGGCCCAACGGATAGTAATTGTGGTATTGCGACGTATCCTGTTACCATCGGCACCAGTACTGCTATCGGCAGTTCATTGCTTACCATTCAAGCAACGAGTACTGGTTCAATTCTTGCAACGCTTCGCGCGTTTGTTTCTCAAGTTGCCAATATTTTTCAGGTGCAAGATAGTTCGGGGAATAATTTATTTTCTATCAACGGTAATGGTGTCGCCAGTTTTGCCGATGATGTAAATGTAAGTGGCACTGGTCAATTTAACAGCGATTTAGTCGCCAATGGTCCCAATACCGGATTTACTGTTACCAACAATGCTTTGATTAGTGGCGCGCTTTCAGTGAGTAGTTTGACGACGCTTACTAGTTTGAGCGTCGCATCTACTACCATTACGGGAAATTTTGTTACCCCGATGGGCACTGCGTATTCTGCAACTGGCACACAGAATAATGTCGATTTTGGAACGGGATCACTTTTTCAATACAACGGCTCTAGTACGTTGACTATTACTGGTATTGCGGGCGGGACGGATGGGCGATTTATTCGCATTATGAATAATTCGGCGTACAATATTACAATTGCTAACAACAGTGCAAGTTCCACTGCAAGTAATCAAATTTCAACGCCAAGCGGAACGGATGTGGTGGTGGGACCTCAGGTTTCTGTTGGATTACAATATGATGTTTCTGGATCGCATTGGCATATTGTGGTGTTGCCTGCAACTTCTGGAAGTGTTGCTTCATTTGCGTTTTTAAATAATGGAAATTCATTTGGAGCGACCGCTTCTTTGGGTACTGCCGATGCAAATGTGTTGCAATTTATTACCAGTAGTTCAACTCGATTTACCGTTGCTTCGGGGTCTGCGACGTTTACTGGTACTGGCACAAGTACCTTCGCAAGTGCTGCTGGTTCGGCGCTAAATGTGCTGTCTGGCACAACCGGTGTTCTTACACTTGACTCTGGTAGTACCGGAGCCGTTAATATCGGCACCGGCTCCAATGCGAAAACGATTACGATTGGAAATACCACTGGCGCGACGGGATTGGTGTTTAATAGCGGATCGGCGGGTATTTCATTTGTAGGTTCGAGTTCTTTGCAAAATTTTACCGCAATTAATGGAACTACAACTAATTTGACGATTACAGGCGCTTCCAATCTTGGCACGGTAACGTCTGGTACATGGAATGGGTTGGTGATTGCTTCAACGTATGGTGGTACTGGTCAAACGGGATATACAACGGGTGATATTTTGTACGCTAGCAATTCTTCTACGCTCACAAAACTTTCTGTTGGGTCTATTGGTACTGTTTTAAAAATATCCGCCGGTGGACTACCTTCGTGGGGAGCTGATCTTACCTCAGGAGGTGGTTCATCTTTTTTTGCATCTAGTACCAATGGATTGTTTTTGTATCCAAGTGATACGTCGCAAATTTT
This sequence comes from uncultured Candidatus Saccharibacteria bacterium, assembly GCA_964513095.1. Classification (GTDB taxonomy): domain Bacteria; phylum Patescibacteriota; class Minisyncoccia; order UBA6257; family 2-01-FULL-56-20; genus JBDKGD01. The sequence goes on along the minus strand of CAZELH010000005.1, from coordinate 28,455 downwards.
AGTTCTTGGAGCATCGGTTACTTCAACAACCGATGGGAGTAAGTTGCAAGTGACGGGTAGTGGGTATTTTACAGGAGGTATTACTTTGCAGAATGCTACTGCTACTAGCGCAACTATCTCTGGAGCATTGCGCGCGGGGAGTTTATATGGTGATGCTCAAAACGTAACCTTTGCTCGAATTGCTAGTTCAACATTTTCAACGCTTCAGCAAATGCAGAATGTGTTTCACTCTGCTGGGTATACGTCAGGAGGTACTATTACCGATAATGGAAACGGAACGGTAAGCGTTGCGTCTGGCACCGGACTTTTCCGAGCTTCAAATTCTAATTTATCTACTATTTATTTTGGAGATTGGATTGCTTCTTCCACCGTTACTATTGCAACGGACACTGTTCGATATATTGGTGTTGAGTACAACAGTGGTTCTCCGCGAATTACCGTGCGTACTTCTTCGAACTGGGATTATAAGACTGATTGGCCACTTGGTGAGGTAGCTAATGAGAATGGAATATTGCATATCGCTAATGATTTTCAGGCAGTTGGAGATCATGCGGCGCAAATGATTTGGCGCGATTATGAAACGATGCCATTGGAGCGAGACGAGCGCAATGGTGGACTAGTACTTTCTGAATCTGGTGACGGCAATAGGCATGTTTCATTAACTGCTGGAACTCTTTGGCAGAGACTTACCCGATATCCAATTTCTGCAACCAGCACCTTTGATACTTATGTCGGCATGACCAAATATGCATCAGCAACTACAACGTGGGATAACGCTAACTATAATAGTAGCGGAACGTTAACTGCTCTTACTGCAGGGAAGTATGCGGTGTTGTGGTTTTATGTTGAAACGAATGGACGTCTTGTTCAGGTGTATGGCACGAACCAATATGCAACAGTGGCCGCTGCAGCGAATGAAGATGAGCCAATGGATAGTTTGCCATTGAGCGTTATGACGGACGGCAAGCTTGTAGGAAGAATTATTTTTCAAAAAGGGGCAACCACGGCTTCGTCGGTAGACAGCGCATTCAATATGAACAGTTTTAATTCAACGGCATTGACCTATCTGTCGAATTTACAGGGTCTCGATTACAATTCTTCTGGTCTTACTGGTTTTGTGGCAAGTGGCGGGATTACTGGTGGGCAAACCATTATCGGTGGAACAAATGCAACAAGTGGGCTTACGTTACAAAGTACGTCGGCGACGGGTACAACTGATTTTATAAAATTTTTAGTTGGTGCGAATGGAGGAACGGAAGCGGGGCGATTTACAAATACTGGTGCTTTTTCTGTGGCTGGATTGTCTACTTTGGGCAATCTTTCTGTTACTGGTACGAGTACGTTGCAGGGTGTTACTACCGCTAACGCTACTGCTACTAGTTTGACGGTTACTAACCTTTCAACGCTTACTGGTGGATTTATTGCTTCGGCATCCTCATCTATTTCTGGTGCGTTGCATATTTCAGCTGGTCTTTCGACATCGTCAACGCTTGATGTCGCCGGTGCGTCTCATTTTTACTCAACTGGTCAGTTTGATGGCGCTCTTACATTGGGTGGTGCAGGAACCGGTCTTTCAGTTACTAACACTGCGTCTATTGGTGGTGCGTTGTCTGTTACGGGACTGGCAACCGTAGGTAATCTTTCTGTTACTGGTACGAGCACATTGCAAAACTTTACTGCGGCAACCGGCACGCTTGCCAACTTAATTATTACGAGCTCATCGACATTGGGTACGGTAACGTCTGGTACGTGGAATGGTTTGGCGATTGGATCATCGTATGGTGGAACGAATCAAACCAGTTGGACGAAGGGTGATATTTTGTATGCCAGCGCCAATGATGTGCTTGCCAAGCTTCCAATTGGATCCACCGGAAATGTGTTAACGGTTTCAGCGGGAGGTGTTCCAGTGTGGGGAGCGGCTGGTGGTGGGGGTGGAGGCGGATCTGATCATTGGGCGACTTCGACAACAGGGTTGCTTTTGTACCCCGTTGATCCTGGTCAAGTTGTCCTTGTTGGAGCGTCAGCAACGACTACTGCCGGTACGATTTTTGAAGTAACGGGAAATTCTTATTTCGCTGGATCTGCTACTACAACAGGAACATTTACTACGGGTGGAAACCTTTTTGTGAATGGTGGCTCTCTTGTTACGAATCAAACAAGTACTGCAAATCTTTTTAATACTAACGCTACAACATTAAATATTGGTGGTGCGGCAACTGCGATTAATTTGGGAGCAGCTGGGGCAACCATTACTGGTGGGGGCGCTTTAAGTATTCAATCGGGATCTGCTACTGCTTTATTGCTTGATTCAGGGACTACCGGCGCTATTAACATCGGTACTACTTCGACTGCAAAAATTATCACTATTGGCAATACAACCGGAACGACATCCTTGGTGTTGAATGCGGGTACGGGAAATATTGACGTTGGCACGAGTGCTTCGGCGCGATCTATAAATATCGGTACTGGCGCGGCAACACAAACGATTGTGATTGGATCAACGAGTACGGCATCGGGGCTCGCCTTTAATTCTGGCACCGGATCACAAACGCATACTTCGTTTGTGGCAACAGGAACGGGAAATTCTGCAGCGTTTGTATTTAATGCAAGCGCGTTAACTACTGGTACGGCATTTCGACTTACTTCCAATTCAACATCAGGAATTTTATTTGATCAAAATGTTTCCAATACCAGCGGTACAATTGATAAAGTTGCGTATGGATCTGCTGCGACGCTCAATGCTACAACTACTGGTTTAAGTTTTGATTTAAATACCAATGTTACGGCAACCGGTATATCAATGACGGGTATTACTCTTGCGACAGCGGCTGATACAAACATTGCCAATGCCACCAAGCGAGGATTGGTGATTACTTCTGGCGCCCTTACGCAAAATACAAGTTCTGCAACCGGTACGTATGCGGGTGTTGATATTACGATTCCGACTATTACCTTGACGAGCGGTAATGCGATGGATGCATATGGTGTTCGAGTGACAACGGGAAACATTACGCAAACCGCAGGCACGTTAACTGAAAATGGATTATTTATTGATCAGTCTGGTTCAACCATAACGTCTAGTGGAACGATAAATGGTATTAATATTTCACCGGCTGGCGTGGCAACGGGAACGTTGAATGGGGTGCGTATCGGCAGTATTACGGGAGGCAATGGAACGGAAACCGCTCTTCATATTGGTAGTGGATGGGATACTGATTTGCGATTTGGAAGCACTGCCCCAAAGATTGCATTTGGAGATACTGGAACACTGGCGTTTACTGATGGTTCGAGCACTTTAGTAAGCATTATTGATCAAGGTGCGTACGGTACGTTGAAATTATCTGATAAGGGGAGTGCAGGAGATCCGGCAACGTGTACAACTGGCGAGATGTATTTTAATGCCACGGACCGTGTGTTTAAGGGTTGTACTGCGACAAATACTTGGACATCGTTGTCTCAAACTGACAATGTCAAGATAACTTCTGAGTCAACGTCGGATACTCTTTCTACTTCCAATACTAATATTGGTATCGCAGTTTCTATTACTCCGCGTTCGCCAACGAGTGAAATTTTGCTTAATGGATACGTGACATATATCGGTGCTGCAACGGCAAATACGAATGTTACGATTCGGGTTCGCCGAGGTACGTTGGTAACTGATACATTGGTGGCGACATCATTGTGCGGAACAACTGATTCGCATGATAGTGTTTGTTCGTGGACGGCGGTTGATAGTCCTGCGACCAGTTCAGCAGTGACGTATACCGTGTGGGCGCAGGGAAGTGCGGCGAATGGCACGATGACTCAAAAATCAAACATGGCGATGGAGGTTAATGTGGGTGCTGACATTGCGGAGTTGTACGGCACTAATGATACCTCTATCACGATGGGAGATGTGGTGAGCCTTGATACAGGACTTGATTCTGGCGTTGCGAAATCCACTCATCCGTATGACAATGCAGTGCTTGGAGTTGTTTCAACCAGACCGGCAGTATTGATGGGATCTGACAAACGAGCAGGAAGTAATGCTGTTCCTGTGGCGCTTGCCGGTCGTGTGCCGGTCAAGGTGTCGACAGTTAATGGTGTTATTAAAGCGGGGGATTATCTTACAACTTCTGATACCCCCGGTGTTGCCATGAAAGCAACGCATGCTGGTCCTGTAATCGGTCAAGCATTAAATGATTATGTTTCTGATTCGGATATGGGAGTCGTTACGATGTTTGTGAAAAATGGATTTTACGATGGACAATCGGTAAATGGAACTTCTACTTCTCTTTATAGTTTCACGCTTGCTCCAGTACTTTTGGGTGATATTTCTCAATTGGAAAATAGCACGGGAACTATTTCTGGTCTTTCTGGTCTCGTTGCTTCTATACAGTCTGAAAGTGCGCATGACCCCATTGCTTTGATTTCGAAAAAAATAACTGATGGCACACAATTTTTGACCGATTTTGTTTCTGCTCGTGTTACCGCTATTCGTGGGTATTTTGATGAGGTGTTTACGAAAAAAATTCACACGGAGCAATTGTGTGTGAAAAAGTCCGATGGGAGTGAGGTCTGTGTGACCGGTGATCAGGTTGATTCATTATTACAAAACACCGGAATCGCACCTATTCCCGCAGTGACGCCACCTGCTCCAGCACCCGAACAGACTTCAACTCCTCCTGTTGTGCCAGTGCCGGAAAATCCACCAGCACCATCTGATTCTCCTGCGAGTTCACCTGATGGCGCGTCAACTTCTCCTGAACCGCTTCCATCTCCTGCTCCAGAGCCGGCAGTAGAACAGTCCACGTCAGTAGGTGATCCTGCTCCTCCGCCCAATACTGTTTCTCCGCCTGAACAACAGTCGCCCTCTGATTCTCCTCTTGCATCACCTTAATATATTTTTACCTTTATTTGATTATGAATACTAAAAAATTGTTTGCATTATTTACAAATTTCTTACGTCGAAGCGATCCAAAACGTTTGCTCGTGTTATTTTTGGGTACCGTTGCGTTTTTAGGTGTTGGCGGATCCTACTATTTCTATAGCAAATATCAACAAACAAAAGTTGATCCAAATAGCGAGGCAAGAAAAGAAACCGAAGCGCTTGTTGCGATTGTGGGCAGACTTATTGAATTACCAAAAGATGAAACGCCTACTGTTGCGACAGTTCTTGATAAAGAAAAATTAAAAAACCAAGCATTTTTTAGACTTGCTGAAAATGGTGATAAGCTTCTTGTTTACAATGCGGCTATGACGGCGATTTTATATCGTCCTTCAATTAATAAAATTATTAACGTTGCTCCTATTACGATTAATCAGCCACAAACCACCGCGCAAAATACTCAATCAGCCCCAGCGGTATTGGTGCCCCGCATCGCTTACTATAATGGCACTCAAACTGCTGGACTGGCTGGTTTGGTGGAAAAAGCGGTGTTGAAAAAATATCCAAATTATCAAACGAGTGGCGTTTCTAATGCGAATAAAAAAGATTACAAACAAACAGTCGTGGTTGATGTGACGGGTAAATACACCAAAGAAGCGAGTGATATCGCTACGCTTCTTGGTGGCGTTGTTGGATCGCTTCCACAAGGCGAAGTTTCTCCGGACGCAGATATTTTGGTTATTTCTGGTAAATAATTTTTATGAAGCGGTACCAACTATTATTCTTCGCCACACTTTTCGGTTTTTTTGTGTATACACATCTTGTATTTGCAGGCACCGTTTTGAGTTCTTATAAGTATGCGTGGAGTAATATGATTGGTTATATTAACTTTGAGAATGTGGTTGTGAGTGACAGTGGGCTTTCTGGATATGCATGGTCGTCTACAAAAGGGTGGATAAAATTTAATCCGGCTGCTGGGGGAGTCTCTAATGATGGCACCGGAAATCTTTCTGGCTCGGCGTGGGGTGAACGGCTCGGGTGGATTGATTTTGACGGTGTTTCTATTAGTAGGACTACCGGAAGATTTTCTGGAACTGCTAGCGGAACGTTGGTTGGTACGATTACGTTTAATTGTCCAACCTATTGTGATGTAAGAACTGATTGGGGTCAGGCGACTACTACTGCATCGTCTACTTCTTCTGCATCTTCTGGAAGTAATGCCGGTGGAGGAAACGGCGCACCTTCTCAAAACGTCCCTGATTCTTCAGTGGCAACACCATCCCATCTTGCGGTGAATGGTGGATTTTTTCTGATAGCACCAGAACAGTCTGGCGTCCTTACGAAAATTGTTCCTGCGGGAAGCGTTGTTTTAGAGGTGCCTGTAGGCGCGATTTCTTCAAAAGCAACATTTACAATTGCATATGAGCCACTTTCGGTTTTTAATCGTTCGCTTTTAGTGGGTGATACAACGCTTGTTGATTCTGTTTTTTATACTGTTTCAGCAATAGATGAGCGCGGGGTTGATATACATTCTTTTTTGCGCCCAATTACTATTCGCTTACCAATTCCTTCTTCTATCTCGCAATTTGACGATTTGGGTGTGTACTGGTTGAACGAAGTTAATCACCAATGGGTTTTGATTCCCGATGCGGTTTTTTCTCATGGTGTTGCAACGTTTTCTGTAAACCATCTTACTACTTTTGCTATTTTTCGTACTTCATTGCAACAACAAAAATTAAAAAATCTCCCCCTTGTTCCTTCGCTTTTCTCTCAAAATATCCTTTTATCAAAAGATGAGGCATTATTTGATGTTGTCTCGGAGCCGATAAAAGCATTGGTAGCGCCGGGAGAACTTCTTCCTATTTCTGTAAAGCTTTCCAATTTTGGTGCGGGAAGACGTGTGGATGTTTCTATTACGTACTCCATCACTGATGCTACCGGAAAAGAAGTATATACCACCAATGAAACGGTGGCAGTTGAGACAACCGCTGATTTTGTGAAAACCATCCAGATCCCTCCCGGACTTGTATCTGGATCATATATTGCAAAAACTTCTATTTCTTACCCCGGTCAACATGTTCCCGCGATTACTGAATTTCCATTTACGGTGGAGAAGAAATTTTTCGGTCTTTTTCAAAGTGAGTTATATGTGTACGGTGTCGTTGGTTTAATGCTCTGTATTTTGGCGAGTTTTATTTTTTACTGGTTATTCCAATATAACCGACGTCCTCATCGCGATCATATTATCTGATGTCATTCATGAAAAAGAAAGTGGTCGCGCAATTTAAAACACTCATATAGTTATATCGCCCCATATGCCTATGAAAAAAGAATCATCTATTGGTAGTGAGAAAAAAATTGATTTTGCGGCGCTCCCCACTGTTCAGTTTGAACCGAGGTATTCTGTGCGTGTGCTTGAATCTTTTGAAGTTGCTCCTGATGTTCTTGTTCTTCGTTTAAATCGACCCGATAATTTTGTGTTTCAAGAAGGTCAGTATGTGTGGTTGGTCTTGCCAAAACGATCGCAACGATTTGGTGTTGTTGATCGTCGCGCGTATTCTCTGTGCTCTTCATCTAGCGCTTCTACTATTGAATTACTTATTCGATTGACTGGCAGTGATTATTTGACTGATGTTTCCCGATTGAAAAAATGGGATTTAGTTGAGATTATTGGGCCGATGGGTTCGACGTTTATTCCGGGAGAAACCGGCGCTATTTTTGTGGCAGGAGGTACTGGTATTTCCTCTTTTCTTTCGGTGTTTCGTGGACGACCGAATAAAAATATATCACTCTACGCATTTGATTCGGTGGAGCGACCGTTGTATGGAAAAGATGAATTGGTGTCTCTGGCGCGTTCTTGTGGATCTGTGGCCGAATTTTTTACAGGTTTAGTTACTCGCGAACAGTGTAATCGTATTGTGTCTAAAAAAACGGATCATCGCCCTATTTTTATTTCTGGGCCACAGGGATTTGTTGACACTGTTTTTACGCACCTTATTTCTTTAGGAGTCAAAAAAGAACGAATGCGGTTTGAAGCATGTTATCCTCAAGACAGTGTCACAAAGACAGTAAGGGAAATTTTTACGTTTTCTGGTGTAAAACAAGAGGCAGACAAAATGCAGGCGCTTACTTCTTTGGGAAATATTTTTTTTCAAATTGCGCATCAAACTAGTAATCATGTTGTGTTTACTGATAAGAATGGCGTTGTATTGTATGCCAATGATGCGGCGCGAGATATTACTGGATACAGTGCGGGTGAGATGTATGGACAGACTCCACGATTGTGGGGAGGATTAATGCCTTCTGCGCAGTATGAAAAAGCTTTGTGGACTCATTTAATGGACGGTGTTTCTTTTAAGCGAACTCTTTTGAATCGTCGACGAGATGGTCGGCTATATGTGGCACTTGCATCAATCACGCCAATTTGTGAAAACGATACTATTATTGGCTATGTCGCAACCGAAGAGGATATTACGAATTTACGTGATCTTGATAAAACAAAAACAGAATTCATCTCTATTGCCAGCCATCAACTTCGGACCCCGTTAACTGCTATTCGATGGTATCTGGAGATGATTTTAAATGGCGATGCTGGTTCTGTGTTGGAAAGTCAAAAAAATTATCTTCAAGAAATTTATAAGGGTAATGCGCGAATGATTGATTTGGTAAATACTTTGCTCGATGTTTCTCGAATAGAACTAGGGACTTTTGCCAACAAACCAGAGTTTGTGCGCATCGTTGATGTTGCGGAGGGTGTTTTTAAAGATCTTGAGCAACAAATTTCTACGAAGCGTATTGTTGTTGATAAGAATTACGACTTTTCTTTGCCAGAAATTTTTATCGATCCTCGAGTAATGCAATTAATTTTTTATCACTTACTTACCAATGCAGTTAAGTATGTCTCTGATGCCGGTTCGGTTACGTGTTCTATTTTTCTAAAACAATCTGCTGTTATTATAAAGATTTGGAATAATGGAATTACTATTCCTAAAAATGCGAAACATAAAATATTTACCAAGTTTTTTCGCGATGATTTAGCGAGAGAGAAAGAAGCTGATGGTAATGGTTTGGGTTTGTATATTGTAAAATCGGTGGTAGAAAATTTTGGTGGAAAGGTCTGGTTTGAGTCGGAAGAGAGTAGTGGCACTACCTTTTTCGTATCTTTACCTCTTGCCAGCATGAAAAAAACACGCGATGCCCCTTAGCGATACGAACGTCTTTTCCGTTTGTTATATTTACTACCCGTTTTAATACTTTTATGAATACAATGCAAAAAAATAATAAATTATTGGTTATTGAAGAAGTCGAAGATGATGCTTCTCTTCGGAAAGTTTTGCATGACAAATTTAGCATTGAAGGTTTTGCTGTTCTTCAGGCAAATGATGGTGAGAGTGGTTTAGAAATTGCTTTGCGCGAACATCCCGATCTTGTTGTGCTTGATATTGTGATGCCAAAAATGGATGGTTTGACGATGATGCAGAAATTGCGAGAATCTGGTGAATGGGGGAAGCGAGTGCCTATTATTCTCCTTACCAATCTCAATGCCGATAGCGATGAGATTATGAAGGCGGTGGCCAATAATGAGCCTGCGTACTATTTGGTGAAATCAAATTGGACGATTAATGATTTGGTTGAAAAAATTCGAGAACGATTACAGATGAGTAAATAGTTGCGTTTTTCCATAATTTATGATATAATTATAATATTATGGATAGCGTGGATATTCTGTATAGCGCACCTGATTTTCTTGTCGTGAATAAGGCGTCGGGTGTTTTGGTGCACCCTGTTTTTCACAAGGATAAAGAGACGAGTGAATGGGTTCGATCTTCCTATAATGCGGATGAGCGTACATTGACTGATTTGTTAAGCGAACGATATCCAGAAATAAAAACAGTAGGAGATAGCCCCGAAACTCGTCCGGGGATTGTTCATCGATTAGATCGTGAAACTTCCGGCGTGATGGTGGTTGCTCGCACACAGAAAGCGTTTGATTATTTTAAAGATGTGTTTGCTCGGCATGATTTGGTGAAAAAATATACCGCGATTGTTCGAGGAGTTTTTGATGAGCCAATCGGTACTATTGATAAACCGATTTCTATTATTAACGGAACGGTAAAACGGACAGTTCATCGTGGCAAGATGCCTCGTCCATCGGTTACTCAATACCGCGTGCTCCATCAATACGTTGAATGGGCGCTTGTTGAAGCGATTCCCGTTACTGGACGAACTCATCAGATTCGACTTCATTTATCGAGTATTGGTCATCCGATCGCTGGTGATGTGTTGTATGGAAAGAAAAAAGATGTGCCAGTCTGGGCGCCTCGCACCCTGCTTCATGCAACGTCTTTGGAAATTACTATTCCTACTGGAGAGCGTATGACGTTTTCTGCTGATGTGCCCGCTGATTTTGCGCACGCTCTTTCTGTTCTTTCAGCTTCTTAAATGGTGTTCTTTTGTTATCCACATTGCGTGTTTATTGGCTTTTGTAAAAGCTTGATATAATAAGAACTGTAAAAGGTCGATGCACAATGTATCGATAAAAGATATTTCTATTAGACATGACTAACCAAAAGGGTTTCACCCTTATCGAACTCTTGATAGTTATCGGTATCACTGCCTTTTTGTTTGCCGCACTTATCATTACGTTGAATCCAGCAGAATTACTTCGTCAGGCTCGCGATTCCACTCGTATTTCTGACCTTGGAACGTTGCGAAGTGCCATCGCCCTTTATCTGAGCGATGTTTCAAGTCCAAACTTGGCCTCATCAACTGGTGGCTATACGGATTGTTACACTTCGGCAACCAGTGCATCATGCACTGCCGCTGGATTTTCTTTGGTTTCGGTAACATCGAGTCAGGTTGCAAATCGTCGCAATAATAACTCCTCAGGATGGTTGCCAGTGAATTTCACTGCAATTTCCTCTGGTGCTCCTATTGGAAATTTGCCACTTGATCCGGTCAATGACGCAAGCCATTACTATGGTTATGCTGCAACGACCACCAGCAGTGGTTTCAAGATTACTGCCAATGGCTTTGAGAGTACTAAATATGGTAATGGTGGTGCCAGTGATGTGGTTTCTACCGATGGTGGTAGCTTCACGAGCATCTATGAAGTAGGTACGAATCTTTCTTTGTAATTCGTATTTGCTATACTGGTATAGATATTCAGCGTTCCTGTGAGGGGAGCGCTGAATTTTTTTTGTATCGTATTTTCTTCCCGTTTATATTTAAAAAGATGATATACTAATAGTAATTGGTATTTTATGAACACTTCGTTTTTTCCTCCTGAACATTTGCAGAAGAAATTACTCGAGGATAGTTTGATTACTCCTGAACTTTTTTCGCAACTTCAAGAAGAGGCGCGACTTTCGAATAAGTCACTCGTGGACGTGCTTTTGGCTCGCGGTGTTGTTGATAAGGCGTATATTGAAAACTTAACCGCTGCCTACTTAAAAGTTTCCGTGGCGCATATTAGCCCTGAAACGATTAATGTGGCGGTTTTGAAAAAAATTCCTGAAGATATCGCGCGGGCGCGACAGGCGATTGTTTTCGATCGTGAACCCGATGGCGTGTATTCGCTTGGCATGATTGATCCAACTGATCTAGAAACCATTCAGTTTTTTTCGCAATATTTGCAGGGTCGAGTTCGTCCGTATTTGGTCCAACCTTCTGATTTGAACGCAGGGTATACCATTTATGGAATGCAGACGGCAGATGATTTTAAAAAACTGATTAATGATAATATTCGCGCGTCCTTGCGCGCGGCTGGCAAAAAAGGTGAGGATGCGGCTGCTGATCTACCGATCGTTGCTATTGCTGACAATCTTCTTTCTTTTGCCCTTTCTTCGCGTGCATCTGATATTCATTTGGAGATTTTGGATGATGCGACGCTTGTTCGGTATCGCATTGATGGTATTTTGCACGAGGTGATGCGCATTCCAAAAGAAATTCACAATGCGTTATTGGCACGCATCAAACTTCTTTCCGGATTGAAGTTGGATGAACATTTTAAGCCACAAGATGGTCGTTTCAGGTATCAGATTGTCAATCAAATTATGGATGTTCGTGTGTCGGTGATGCCTACGTATTATGGCGAAAAAATCGTGATGCGATTATTGGAGGCGTCGCAAAAACCGATTAGTTTGGAAGATTTGGGTATGTCTGCATATGTATCGAAGGTTGTTACAAATGCGCTCCAGAGAACGTTTGGTATGTTTTTGTCGACTGGTCCGACTGGTTCCGGTAAATCAACGACGTTGTACGCGATGATGAATATTGTAAATCAACCGGGGGTGAATGTGGTCAGTGTTGAAGATCCGGTTGAGTACAACATGAAATATGTGAATCAAACGCAGATTAATCCGCAGGCGGGCATTACGTTTGCGTCGGGGCTTCGCGCACTCCTTCGTCAGGACCCCAATGTTATTATGGTTGGTGAAATTCGCGATACTGAAACTGCTGATGTGGCCGTGCAAGCAGCATTAACTGGACACTTACTCCTTTCGACACTTCATACTAATGATGCAGGGAGCACGATTCCGAGATTGTTTGATCTCGGCGTTCAACCGTTTTTAGTTGCGTCAGTGCTTAATGCCATTTTGGCGCAACGATTAGTTCGTAAAATTTGCACAATCTGTATTTATTCGTATGAAATTGATGAACAGATAAAAGATACGGTGCGACGTCAGTTGTTACAGGCTCATCCCGAAGAGAAAAATCCACAGATACCTTCCGTTTTGTATAAAGGCAAGGGGTGTTCGGCGTGTGGTGGGACTGGATATCGTGGTCGAGTCGGTATCTACGAAGCGATTGAAGTTACTGATACTATTAAATCAATTATCGCAACATCTCCGTTTAATCCGGAATCATTGCGGTTGGCGGCGCGGGCAAACGGTACTGTGACAATGTTTGAGGATGGTTTGGATAAGGCCCAAGTTGGATTGACGTCACTCGAGGAAGTGTTGCGTGTTATTAAAGAATAATTATTTTTTTATGATCTATCATTACACAGCCACTGATGTTTCAGGAACTATTTCCGAAGGAAATATTGAGGGTAACGATCTTGTTTCAGTTCTGCAATTTTTGGCGGCTCGAAATTTAAAACCAATAAAAATAAAACCGATTCAAGCCGATTTGAAAAAATCTATTGGTTTTTTTGCTGGGATCAACTTAAACGATAAAATTTTTATTACGCGTTATTTGGCGTTGATGTTGAAGGTGGGGACTGATTTGGTTTCTGCTATTACTATTTTGATTTCTGATTATGAAAAACCATCCGTGAAGAGTTTTTTGTTGGAAATTCAATCGAGTTTAGCGAAGGGTCAACCGTTTTATCAAGCATTTGCTCGGTATCCAAGTGTGTTTTCTCCCGTTTTTGTGAATCTTATCAAAGCTGCTGAGGCGTCTGGACGACTTCAGGAAACTTTTGAATCGTTGAGTGTTTCTTTGAGTAAAGAGGCTGATTTACGAGGAAAGGTGCAGGGGGCGCTTATTTATCCCGTTATTCTTATCGGCGTGTCTTCCGTGGTATTTTCATTTTTGTCTTTATTTGCTCTTCCAAAAATCGCTGATATTTTTTTGCAAAGTGGAATTACGCCGCCTCTTTTTTCTCGAGTAGTGTTTGCGGTTGGATTGTTTTTTGGCGCGCACGCTTTTTTGTTTATTTTTGCCGCGTTGGCGATTGTTTCGGGAAGTGTGTACTTTTTTGGATTCACGTTGCCGGGGCGACGAATGTTGGACAGAACGCTTTCGCGGACCCCTGTTATTAAAACGATCTATCACGAACTTGCTATTCAACGATTTGCTTCAACTTTTAGTGCCTTGATGAAGGCGAATTTGCCTATTATTCAAACTATGGAAATTACTGCCGATGTGGTTGGGTCGCAAGAGTTTCGAGAGAGTTTACTTCGTATTGCCCACGATGGTTTAGCAAAGGGAGTTACTATTGGTGATGCATTTCGCCGCGAAACAATTTTTCCAAAAGTTGTGACTAATTTAATAGCGGTTTCGGAAAAAGCTGGGCATATTGAAGAGGTGTTGGCGACACTCGCTGATTTTTACGAATCCAACGTTGATGCAAGTTTGAAGACGGCTGTTTCTATTACCGAGCCAATATTGCTTATCGGTATGGGTCTTATTGCGGGAACTATTGCGCTCGCCATTATTTTGCCTATTTACCAACTCACTTCTAGTTTTTAGAAATTTATTTATGCGTACTCGTTTTGGTTTTACTTTGATTGAGATTTTGGTCGTTTCGGGTATTTCGATACTTCTTATCGCACTTACCTTTACTTTTTTAGTAGGTCGTCGCAGTGGTGTTGAGGTTACTACCACCATACAGTCGATGCAGAGCGTCTTAAAAGATGCTCAGAGTCGTTCTATTACCTATGCATCATCGAGTGTGTGGGGTGTTCGTTTTGCAAATACTAGCCCAACTCCTTTTTATGCGTTGTTTGTAGGCGAATATTCTTCTTCAAACGTTGTTTATTCCTACAGACTTCCTTCTTCTGTTTCATATAGCTCTTCCAGTATTCCTGTTGAAACTGTTTTTGATATTACGTTTGCGCGAGGAAGCGGACTTCCTTCAACTGCAACATCAATTACTCTTTTTTCCAGCAGTGGCGTTGCTTCTTCAACGCTTCAGGTCGCATCTTCAGGAGTGATTTCATATTAGTATAGACGGAGAATT
>CAZELH010000005.1:0-13800 GCA_964513095.1 uncultured Candidatus Saccharibacteria bacterium | reverse complement strand
TAAAAAAGAGAAAAACGGTATAATGAATGTATATGGGTTTTGTGTTTTGGCGCAGGGGTCAGTCGTTGATTGAAATTCTTATTGCCACCGCGATAGGTGTACTTTTTATTTTAGCGGCGATTGCCGCGGTGCTTCCTGCGACTCGCGGTAATACGCAAGCGACCCGTATTGCAACCGGTGCTACATTTGCGCAGGAATTGGCGGATAGTATCATTGTTGCTTCGCACTCTAATTGGCATACATTTGATACTCTTACTACCTCAACTGTTCATTATTCTTTAAATACTTCCAGCTCACCGTTTGTTGTTACTACTGGCGATGAAACGAGTGTGTTATCGGGTATTTCGTATACGCGGTATTTCATTATTGATGATGTGTACCGAGATGGAGACGGACAGGTTGCTTCTGGAGTTGGCGCGCTGGATCCTTCTACGAAAAAAATTACTATTTTTTATACATTTGATACTGCTCCTGCGCGATCATTCGAGTTTTTAATTACTCGAACTGGGAGTCATCAATTTATTCAAACTGATTGGTCTGCTGGCGACTCTCTTGATCGCGTTGTTACTGGTGTTGATGCTTATTTTTCCACTTCAACCAATGTTTCTTACGCTTCTACTACTGGGTCAATTACTATTACCGGATTTTAATATGCGCACTCTCTTTTTTTTAAAGAAATATTGTTTACTCTGGGGGAGCTTTGTCTTTTTGATTAGCGTGTCTTTTTTTCCATCTTTTTCGCATGCGTCCACCAATATTAGTACTACTGATGGTGAGTATTGGGGTTGGAATGATGTGGTTGGATGGATTCGATTTAATACTGCTGGTGGGGGATTGTCTGTTACCGTTACCAATACTCTTGTGCAGGGTTATGCCACTTCAACGGCTGGAGATATATCTCTCGATTGTGGAACAACGTCAGTGGGGAGTATTTGTGGGGGGTCTGTTGATTATAAGGTTACCAATGATGGGTCAGGAAATCTTTCTGGATACGCATGGAATGATGTCTATGGATGGATTAGCTTTGATTGTCACAATACTAATGCGTGTGCACAATCAAGCTATCAGGTAACAATTGATTCGAATGGCGATTTTTCAAATTACGCATGGAATGACGTCATTGGATGGATTAGCTTTAATTGCGTCAATACTCTTGGATGTGGGAGCTCTTCTTATAAGGTAAAAACGAGCTGGGCGCCAAGCGCTACTATTGCAACACTTGATTCTTCAATTTTTGATACCGGAGTATCGGCGGGTGCCCAGCTTCATTCTTTAGTATGGCGTGGAAGTAAGCCAGCGGGTACTTCTGTTCAATTTCAAATTGCCGCCTCAAATGATTCTTCTGGTCCTTGGACATATATTGGTCCCGATGGAACGAGCAGTTCTTATTATCCTCAAGATACTTCGTTGGGGGCGGGAGTTTCCATTCCACTGGATTATTCGTTTCATAATAATTATCGATATTTTAGATATCGTGTTCGACTTTCTTCTAATAGCAATTCTTCCGCTGCTCCGCGAATCGATGACATTATTATTAATTGGACCCCTTAATAAGATATACTATAGATAGTATTTTTATGTTGAAGAAAACTTATAAAAAACAAATCTTTCGATCCGTTACCTGGCGGACTTCAGGGCAGGCCCTTCGACTTCCTTCGACCCAGCTCAGGATAAATCGCTCAGGGCAAGCCCTTCGACTTTGCTCAAGGCAAGCCCTTCGATTTTGCTCAGGGCAAGCAGCGATTTCTTTTATGATGATTATGGGGGGCATTATTGTTCTTATTGCGCTCCTGCTCTCTTTGTACGGATTGAGTTTTTTATCGGGATCTTATGGTATTGCGTTATCGCAAAGAGCGTATTTTGTGGCATATTCTGGTTTTTCTGATGCATTTTTGCAGTTTCTTCGAACAAAGGATATTTCTTCTTCCCAGTATTCAGCGATTATTGGTTCCGCGAGCACTCTTATTACTATTACCACTGATACTCCCGCTCCTGGACAGGTTACTGTTACGAGTGTTGCTTCTGTGGTTGGGTTTTCGCGAACAGTGTCTGGTATTTTGAGTGTGAATTCATCTACGGGCGCTGTTTCGCTTATTTCACTTGCGCATGAATAGCTTATTTTTATGAAATTTTCTGATTTCTCACAACGATTATTACGATTCCTTCGCCTTCAAGATACTGCTGGCGGTCTTGAAATTTCTGATACTGCTCTTTCCTATGCTTATTTGCATGGTTCAAAATGGCAACGCCATGCAGTGCCTTTAGCGCAGGGGATTATAGAGGGTGGAGAGGTAAAAGATCTTTCCGCGTATACCGTTGCTCTTTCTTTATTGCATAGTCAAATTACCCATGGTGTTGTCGGTAAACGTGTACCCGCAGCTCTTTCCCTGTCTTCGTACCATATTTATAGTCAAATTATTAAAATTCCTGATTTACCCGCCACTGAGCTTGCTACTGCGCTGTCGTTGAATGTTTCGATGATGGTTCCAAAAGATTATGAAGTGTATACCAGTACGCAAATTGTGCATCGTGATGAAAATGAGTCGTCCGTTGAAGCGTTGGCGGCGTTTATGCCGCGGGCACTTGTGGATGTGCATAACGGTGCGTTGGTGGCTGCTGGTTTTTTGCCAGTGGTATTAGAATGGAAATCTTTGTCTCTCGCTCGTTATTTACGGACGTATGTACCTCTTGCCACAACCACTCCTGTTTCACTTCTTTTTTCTATTGATGATCGAGGTATTACGGTGAGCGTGTTGCGAGTGGGGGTATTGTATTTTGATTACATTCTTTTATGGCGTGATGTTATTGGTGATTCAAAAACAATTACTCGCGAGATGTTGTCTTCGGCAATTTCTGATACTTTGTTTAAAGTTACCAGCTATGTTCGAGGACGATTGCCAGAATCTATTAGTCAAATTTTTCTTTTTGCTGGGAATTTGCAATCTGTTGCTACTGAAATTATTTCTTCTACGACCACAATTCCTCTTGCGCCTGTTGAAGTGTCGCAGGATCCGCAAAATTTTCCATGGATTATTGCAATGGGAGCTGGTGTACGATGGATGGGAGGACAAGATACGCATGAGATTAATGTCATTGGCGCTGAGGTTGATGCAGAGGTTCGTACCGTTCAGCTTATTAATTTTTTGCGACTGTGGCAGTTTGTTGTCCCGGTTCTTTTAATTGTTGTGTTGGCGATTGCTATGGTTCAGGACATTTATACGATTAAAACCAAAAATCAGATCGTGCAAAAATATGTTGATTCGGTCAATCCTTCGATTCGCGAGCAGCTTCGTGCTTACACCGCTTCTGCTGCCGAATTTAATGCCCTTGCTCACTTTGTTTCTGCGACAGGTGTTGGGCGCACCTTATTTTCTCCGGTCATGAGTCGTGTTTTTCAAGAAGCATCTCTTCGAAGCGTTGTTATTTCTTCTTATAGTCAATCCGGTTCGAATCTTACTATTCAGGCCTCTGCTCATTCTCAAGAAGATGCTTTGGCGTTTCAAAAGACGTTGATTGGCATTCCTCAGTTTTCGGCGGTTATGTTTCCGTTGAACGCTGTGCGAACTATCCCTTATGGAATTTCTTTTACTATTTCGCTTTCAATAAATCCCGCTAATTGATCGAATATTTTCGCAAATATTTTTTCATCGTGCTCTTTGATTGTTGAAAGTACAAACGCGAGTGCCGGCTCTCTTTCGCCTCCTTCTTCTTGTGGGGGTCGTATGCCAATACGAAATCGCCAAAATTCATTTGTCCCTAATTGCTCCATGGTTGATTCGATGCCGTGGTGACCGCCGGCGTTGCGTGCGAATGATGTTTTGTATGTTCCCGTAAGGAGATCGGCGTCGTCGTGTACAACAAGTGTTTCTTCGGGAGTTATTTTAAAATACTGAATGGTGTTTTTTATGGCATGACCAGAATTATTCATTGCAGTTTTAGGGTAGGCATACAGAACGTTTCCTATTTTTGCAATGTAGGCCATATCTTTTTCTTGAAACGCTACTGTAGGGTCTTTTTTTGAAGCAAGCCATTCAACTGCTTGTCGACCTACATTGTGGTAGGTATGGTGGTATTTCTTTTCAGGGTTTCCGAGTCCAATAATGAGCTTGAAACGCATATGCTGATACTATACAATAAACCTTGTATTACGGCACCCCCCATTTTACTTTCACGTTATGCTTCAAAAATTTTTTGTGTCTGCCTTGGAGATATTTGAGATCGCTGCAATTACGATCGGTGCCGTTTTTGTTATCCGTACTTTTTTGGTCCAACCTTTTTTGGTGAGTGGTGAAAGTATGAAGCCGAGTTTTTCGGATGGTGATTATTTAATTATTGATGAGTTGAGTTATCATTTTCGTACTCCAGCACGAGGCGATGTTATTGTGTTTAAATATCCGAATGATCAAACTACCTATTTTGTAAAACGTATTATTGCTGTTCCTAGTGAGCGAGTAAAAATTGAAAATGGTATGGTGACTATTTATAATACAGAACATCCTGATGGCATTGTTTTGAGTGAGCCATATTTGCCGAAGGATGTGATTACTAATCGCGATGGTCAGTACACTGTTTCGGCGAACGAATATTTTGTGATGGGCGATAATCGTGCGTATAGCTATGATTCTCGAAGTTGGGGAATGCTTCCGCGGTCGCTCATTGTTGGATTGGTGCGATTTCGGTTGTGGCCTCTTACTCATGCCACTATTTTTACTCATCCGTATTATGCAAGTGAGTAGTTTGTGCTGATTCGTCCTTATTTATTATTTTTCATATATGACAAAAATTGATCCTCCTGCACCAAAAGAAAAGATTGTTCAGTCAGTAAAGGGTATGCATGACGTGATTCCTCCCGAGCAGGCTTTATGGGACAAGATTCGTTCCGTTGTTCGTGATCGGGCACTTCAATATAATTTTTCTCGAATAGACACCCCATTTTTAGAACACGTGCGGTTGTTTCAGCGTGGTTTAGGTGACGACAGTGATGTAATTGAAAAGGAGATGTACACCTTAACTACTAAGGGAGGTGATCTTTTGGCGCTTCGGCCAGAGGGAACTGCGGGGGTGATGCGTGCCTATCTTGAACGGGGATTGAGTCGTTTGGGGTCTCCGCAAAAATTGTTTTATGAGGGTCCTATGTTTCGACATGAAAATCCACAGGCAGGACGTCTTCGCCAGTTTACTCAAGCGGGTTTTGAGGTTATTGGTGGTGTGAATGATGCTTTGTATGATGCACAGCTTATCGTCATTTTTTTGCGTATTATTGAAGATTTAAAAATTAAACACGTTCAGTTGCGAATTAACTCGATTGGGTGTCGAATTTGTCGTCCCATCTACAAAAAGCAACTGGTTGCGTATTACAAGAATGTTGAAAAAGATTTGTGCGAGGATTGCCAAGGTCGTATTAAGAGTAATCCGCTTCGACTGTTGGATTGTAAAAAAGCACAATGTCAAAAATTTAAAGCAGACGCTCCTAATATTTTGGATAAATTGTGCGTAAATTGTAGTCAGCATTTTAAGGAGGTTTTGGAGTATCTTGGTGAGCTTGGTGTTGCGTACGCGCTCGATAATCAATTGGTGCGTGGTTTTGATTACTATAGTCGCACGGTGTTTGAATTTGTCGTCTCTGATAAAAATACTGTTGATGTTGGCGCGTTGGGTGGTGGTGGTCGATATGATTATCTTGCTGAAATGATGGGCGGGAAGTCTACTCCAGCTGTTGGATTTGGTCTTGGATT
The DNA here is from genome assembly GCA_964513095.1 of uncultured Candidatus Saccharibacteria bacterium. GTDB lineage: Bacteria > Patescibacteriota > Minisyncoccia > UBA6257 > 2-01-FULL-56-20 > JBDKGD01. The sequence continues at coordinate 8,065 of CAZELH010000005.1, read as the reverse complement.
TGAGCGTGTTATTGAGGTTATTAAGAGTCAGCAAATTGTCTATTCGGCCAAGCCGATGAAAAAAGTTTTTGTCGCACACGCAGGGGAGTTAGCTAAGAAAAAAGCAGTAGCTATTATTGAGGAATTGCACAAAGCTCAGATTCCTACTATTGAGAATTTAGCAAAGGAATCTCTTGCGGCTCAATTGAAAGTAGCTCACAAAGAAAACCTTGATATTGCTCTAATTGTTGGTCAAAAAGAGATTTATGAGCAATCGGTTATCATTCGAAATCTTGCGCTTGGCTTGCAAGAAACATTTCCCTTGAATAGAATGGTCGAGGAAATAAAAAAGCGACTTAAGAGCTAATTTCCCCTTTTTCTATGCCCCCTAGCGCTCCATGCCTCTTTTGTGGTATAGTTTCCCGGTCGATCCCGGCTGCTATTGTGGCTGAAAATGACTATGCCTTGGCGTTTCTGGATGTCCATCCGGTTGCCCGAGGCCATGTTGTTGTCATCCCTAAGGAGCATACTCCTCAATTAGCTGATTTAGCCGATGATCATACTGGTCCGTTGTTTACGCTTGTTCGAGATAGTGCTAGCGCCGTGACTGCTGTCTGTGGCGCTGATGCTACCACGATCGGTATTAATAATGGTTCAGCTGCTGGTCAGGCGATTCACCATTTACATATTCATGTGATTCCTCGGTTTGCTAATGATGGTGGGATGTCATTGCATGGCATTGTACCCCACGATTCATCGTTAACTGCGGATGCCACTCTTGTCGAAAAAATAAAAAACCATTTCCGTTCGTTATTATGATTGAAGTAAAAAAACGAGAAGGAGAGCAAGCGAGCGCATTGATGTTTCGCTTTACTCGCAAAATGAAACGAAGTGGAGTTTTGAAAGAATCAAACTCTCGTCGTTTTTATACCCGAACTGTTTCTCGTGTAAAACGACGTCTTTCTGCGATTTATAAAGCTTCCAAAAAGCAGGAACTAAGTCGCGCAAAGCAACTCGGTAATTAATATACCGTATACTATTTATATATATGTCATTGTATGAAACACTGCAGAATGACTTAAAAACCGCTATGAAAGCGGGCGATTCGCTTTCTTTGGGAGTGCTTCGTTTTGCGTTATCCGCGATTAATTTAAAAAAGAAAGAAAAAGAAATTCAGGAACCTGGAGTTGCTTTGAGCGATGCTGAAGTTACGGATTTATTACAAAAGGATGTGAAGCGTCGCCGTGAATCTATTTCTTTATATAAACAGGGTGATCGACCTGATTTGGTTACTGAAGAAGAACAGCAACTCGCCGTTATTACTCGTTATTTGCCAACTGAGTTAACTGAAGATGAAGTTGTTTCACTTATTGCCACGGCTATTACGGAAGCGGGTTCGCGTGAATTTCCTGCGGTGGTAAAGCTGGTAATGCCTAAAATTGCCGGTCGATTTGATGGAAAGCGTGTGGCTGAACTGATTCGTCAGCAATTATAATTTTTTGTCATGCCGGTTTTGTCTCGGGATGCGTATGAAAAAAAATTGCAGGCTCGTGTGCCTGTCATTTTGCGTTTTTTGAAGGTTTCTCGCAGTACGGTGAATGTGGCGCTTCTTTCAGATGCGCGTATGCGTTTTTTGGAAAAAAAGTATATGCATAAGCAGAAAAAGATCGTGAATGTTTTGTCTTTTAAAAACCCCGACGGATTTCCGCACCCTGAATCGCGCGATCGTTTTTTAGGAGACGTTTTTATTAATTGGGATATTCATCAAAAAAACCTTTTGCGGATGGATTTTTTGTTGATTCATGGAATTTTGCACATTCTTGGCTATCGTCATGGCACGCATCGTGATATTATTAAGATGCACAATCTTGAAGTGCGTATATGTCGTCACATTTCATTGCCGGAATCGATATTGGAACATCAGCAACCCGTGCGGTTGTTGCGCAACGTGGTCCGTCGGGTAAATTAATTCCTAAACTTTTTTTGAAAGAGGTTTCTTCTGGCATGCGTCGCGGTGCTTTGATTGAGGTTGCTGAAGCTGCTCCCGTTATCGCCCGTGTTATTTCTGAAATTAAAAATTGCGCAAAGGACGCGGCTGGGAATATTTATGTGGGTGTGGGGACAACGCAGATAAAAGTCCAAACGTCTCGTGGTATTGTTGCGGTTTCTCGAGCCGATTCTGAAATTTTTCAAGATGATATAGAGCGAGTAGTGAAAGCGAGTCAAGCGGTTCAGCTTTCGCCAAATCGTATGGTTCTTCATAGTATTACGCGCGAATTTATTGTTGATGGGGCGGCTGATATTATTGATCCTTTGGGGCTGAAAGGGAGTCGTTTGGAATCGAATAGTTTGATTGTTGATGCCTTTGCTCCTCATGTGCGCAATGTAATGCGATCTGTTGAATTGGGATTGGGAGAGGTAAGTGGTATGGTGTTTGCACCGTTGGCGGCTTCGCGTGCGACTCTTTCGAAGCAACAAAAAAATTTAGGAACGGTGCTTATTTCTATTGGACATAGCACTACCGGCGTTGTTATTTTTGAGGAAAATAAATTGTGGGGCGTTGCACAATTTCCGGTTGGAGGTGCGACTATTTCCAGTGATATTGCGATTGGTTTAAAGATTCCGATTGAAGCGGCAGAAAAAATAAAATTAGAGCATGGATTTGCAGTTGCCCGTGATATTCATGCAAAAGATATGATTGATTTGGCGACGATTATGCCCGATGGTCGTGGCACTGTTTCTCGTCGATTGGTGGCAGAAATTATTCAATCACGACTCGATGAGATTTTTGAGCTCGTTACTCAAGAGATTAAATTGGCAGGAAAAACTGGTCAGTTGGCTGGTGGCGCTCTTCTTATTGGAGGAACGTCGCTTTTGCCCGGTATTTGTGATCTTGCCCGTCAACAACTCAAACTTACTGTCCAGCTCGGTTCGGTAATGCCACAAGAATGGATTGTAGAGACCACTCCTATGCAACAATATGTGGAAGATCCTGAGTTTGCGGTTGCTTTGGGCTTGGTTTTGTCTGGCCTTGATTTGGAAAATAAAGGTGCTAAACCCGGTTTTTCCTTGCCCGGTAGTTCAAAGCTCCGTACTTTGTTGCGTTACTTTATTCCATAATATTTTTTGCTATTAAAACAACAGATTTAGGTATTTTGTAAAGACGTTGTGGAAGCGTTTTCTTTTGCGCTATACTTTGGGGAACAACGCGTATCCCTTTTTATTTTATTTCTATGAAAAAACCAACCGTAGGTACCCAAGGACAACTCATTGCGAATATAAAAGTTATTGGTGTTGGTGGCGGTGGAAGCAATGCGGTATCTCGTATGGCGCAAGATTTTATGCGTGGCGTTGAGTTTGTTGCGATTAACACAGATCACCAAGATCTCGATCATTGCGAGGTAAAAAAGAAAATTTATATTGGAAAAAATTTAACACGCGGACTGGGGACTGGTATGAATCCTGACTTGGGTCGTCAAGCTGCGGAAGAAAATCGATCGGAGATCGCGGAGGCATTGAAGGGTGCTGATATTGTGTTTGTGTCTGCGGGATTTGGTGGGGGAACGGGAACGGGTGCTGCGCCTGTTATTGCGGAAGTTGCAAAACAATCGGGCGCGCTTACGATCGCGGTGGTTACTCGTCCGTTTGCATTTGAGGGAATTCAACGTGAGCGAATCGCACAAGAGGGTTTAAGTAAGTTAAAAGATAAGGTTGATGCATTGATTGTAGTTCCCAATGACAAGATTTTTTCGCTTATTAGTAAAGACACTCCTATTATGAAAGCGTTTCAAGCGATTGATGATGTGCTTCGCAACGCGCTCCATGGCATCGTCGAACTCGTTCTTTCTCCGGGAATTATCAATGTTGATTTTGCGGATGTTCGCACCATCATTCAAGATGCTGGATCGGCTATTGTTGGTATTGGGATGGCGGCTGGGCCAGACAGGGCTGTTAAGGCGGTTAATCAAGCCCTCCATTCGCCACTTTTGGAAGTCAGTGCTGAAGGTGCTCGTGGAGTTCTTTTGGGAATTACCGGTGGAAAAGATTTAAAAATGGCTGAAATTAATGATGCGGCAAAATTGGTAGCGCAAACAGTGGATCAGAATGCAAAAATTATTTTTGGCGCATATCATGATAAAAATTTAAAAGAAAATCAGATAAAAATTACGCTTATTGCGACTGGTTTTGCGAATGGTCCGTATGGCGCTCCTGTCGCATCTGTTGCTCCAGCGTCGCTTTTCCCTTCGCAACAATCTTCGGAAAAAACATATCACTCTTCAGAAAGCTCCTATTCTTCTCCAGTTCGTTCTAGTGCTGATTCGTCTTCTTCGCAAACATCGCTTCGCGTGTCTGCAACAGAGTCAACGCCATCATCTTCTAAATCATCTTCTTCTGATAAGGATATTTCACAGAAAAGTACCCCTTCTGCTTCTGGGTCCCATGCATCTTCCTCGGCGAAATCAGATGTGACATTGGTATCGAGTACCTCGACGCAACAAACGTCTGCTGATGTGGCGAAATTTGCCCCTCGTGGCGTTTCGCCGACTAATGGCATATCCTCTTCGGGCTCAGGAAAAAGTGTTGCTACTGCTGATGATCCAGATGCGTTTTGGGATATTCCTGCTTTTTTGCGGCGTCGCAAGAAATAGCTTTTTCGTATGGCTTGATTTAGTATATTAGGTATATGAAGTCATCTCGCAATACGGCACTTATTTTTGCTCTTGGGTTGCCACTCCTTGTTATTACTTTGTCGGTTTTTGCCACCTTTCTGCCGAGCCATTTTGTCTCGCCGGCTCATGATTTTTTATACTCTGTTTCTGGGGGCTCTGGATATTATAATTCATACACTTCCTACCATGTTGAAAATGGGAAGTTAGTAAAAGATGAGTATCCTCCGGTAAAAACGGATCAACCGGTTCGCGTCGTTGATCCGGTGCTTTATGTGTATCACGTTTCTTCCGATACGTCAGAACGTGTTTCGTATGAAGCTATTACCTCTGGATCCGCCCACATCGTTCCGGGGGTTTCTTCAGATGGATACGAAGTGTTTGCGCAAGATCAAGGCCCGAATGATGTGTTTGGATTTTTATTCGGTGGGTATCGTCGCGATCCTAACTCCGCGGTCATTAAAAGTAAATTTTTCTCCCGAAAGATTTCACTCCCTCGTGATAGTTCTAATTATTATTATCCCCAGATATTGGGATGGCTCGAATAAGCAACGCATTATTTTACCTCTATGGATAAACTACAAATTTTAGAAATGATTCGCCAGCGCATTGCTTCCGGTGAATTAACGAAGCAGGAAGTTATTGATGCTCTTTCTGCGCCTGCCGATAATTCGGCAAGTGCTTCGCGTGCTTCTTTTGAACAGAGTGCTTTACTTAAACATCGCCATTTTGATGCCGCCACGATTATTTCGCTTATTGGGACGGGGATCGTGTTTGTCGGAGTTCTTTTCTTGGTTGTCCAACACTGGCAAGACTTTACTCTACCAGTTCGACTTTTGATTACGCTTGGTCTCGCGTGCGCGTGCTATTTCGCTTCTGTTGTTTTGTCGGTGTTTCGAATGCATGCCGCTGCGTCATTTTGGTTGTACGTACTTTCCGCGTTGATTTTCCCTATTGGTGTTGCTGTTTGGTTTGATGCCACAGGTATTTTGACAACCGAATATGGCATCGTGCTTCTGTCGGGATTATTACTCGCCCAGCATCTTATTTATTTTGGTTTTTTCCGAACCATTTCAAGTATTTTTTTCAGCCTCCTTTCTTTCTCGTGGTTCTTTTTTGCCGTCACTAACTATTTTTACTTTTCAGCCGGTTTACAGATAGAAGATTTTACGTTGTACCGCGTTCTCCTTCTTTCTGTTTCCTATCTTTTTTTCGGATATGTGCTTATTGGAGAGCAGTATCGATCATTACAAAAATTTGTGTACCGCGTCGGACTGATTGGGTTGTTGGCGTCGGTATTGGCATTGGGAAAGTATGCTCCATATCAAAATATTGGTTGGGAAGTATTGTTCCCCATACTCGCGGTGCTTATTATTATGCTTGGTATCAAGTTTCGTATTCGGGAGTTTTTCATTCTTCCCGCTCTTGGGATTATGGTATATGTGAGTAAGATTGGATTTGAGTATTTTTCTGATAGTATTGGTTGGCCGTTGACCCTTATTGGTACTGGTTTTGTGTTGGTTATCCTTGGTATCGGACTCGTCCGATTTCGAAAAGAGTACTTTATTCCAACTCCACCCGTGAGTTAGCTTTTTTAAGTATTAGACTTCTATTTCTTTCCCAATTTCTGGCGTAAAAAATTCAATTCCTGCTTCTGGTAAAAAGAGGGCGGGGAGGCGATTGGTGATACCGTGTCTGATTAAATTTCCGTCGTGTATGGGAAATACTTTTTTGGGACTGACTTCCAGTGCGTACCGCATGCTTTGAGCTATGGTGCACCACGGGCCGGTAATGGGAAGCGCCAAGATTTCTACCGGTACTTGTGGGTTGTAAAATCCATCCCCGGGGTAGAAGAATTTTTCATCGATTCGGTATCCGGTGTTTTCTACGAGTTCGTATTCTTTGTAGATTGGGGCGTGGTGGACGCCGTAGCCTTCGATTTTTACCCCTTTTATTTCCGCGTGTTCTCCGCCGGATACTTTTATGTATTGTATTCCTTCTTTTTCCAGTATCATTCCAACGGCACTATTGGTCACAACCATCGCGTTTGGGTTATTTTTTAAAATTATTTTGATCGATTCTACTTGAGTGTGGTCCGTGTGCTCGTGACTTATGACAATGCAATCGATATTTGTTGCTTCATTTTGACCGGTTGTGTAGTTTCCGGGGTCGGTCAAGAATCGTACGTTCTTTGTTTCGATGATAACGCAACAGTGTCCAATTTTTGTGATTTTCATGAGATTGATACTCGTTATAGTATCATATTTATTTTAGAGTGGAGGCCGACTATAGTATAGTCGGCACTTCCTCTATGAATTGCTAGTGCAATTCGAAGTTACTGTAGGTCAGCATGGCCGCCCCGCTTCCGCCAACTGGCGGAGCGTGGCTATGCATTTCCTACATATTCGCTTCTTATAGAAGCTTATAAAAATGTGGTCAGATTCTTCTTCGACTATGCTCAGAATAAATCACCTACGGTTATTTTTATTTCCATATTATCTCGAGCCCTCCTTCGCCAAGCCTGCCTGCCGGCAGGCAGGGCTACGGAAGGGCCTAAGACTTTGTAACTCACTTTGTTCGTACAAACTCTAAGGCGGAGAGTGGAGGCCGACTATAGTATAGTCGGCACTTCCTCTATGAATTGCTAACGCAATTCAAAATTATTGTAGGTCGGATTCTTCGAATCCTTCCGTTTCTCGACATGATAACAAAATAGACCACCAAGTGGCGGTCTATTTTGTATATGCGGAGAGTGGAGGATTCGAACCTCCGAGAGGATTTCTCCTCTACCACATTTCAAGTGTGGCGCATTCGACCGCTCTGCCAACTCTCCTTTTATGCCTTTTATCATAGGGAAAAAGGTCTATAAAATCAATTTTATAGCTTTGTTGTATTTGCCCTTTTCTCCCTGTACACTTTATTTTTAGTACACTCACTTTTTTTGCATAGGGAGGTTATATGACGATAGATTCCGTTCTCACGATTGAGGAATTTCCGCATCTTTGTTCGATGCTTACCCCAGACAACAAAGAGAGGGTCCAAAGTTTTTTCCGTGAAGATAATTGGTGTGGCGAAGGAATATTTGCGGTAAATCCCGACTCTGTTTCGGCACTCAATAATTTTATTGAGTTGCATCAAACTCTTTTCCCTCCCAAAAAACATATTTCTTTTTTCCTCACTCATTCGGGGAATATTGAAGTTGTGTGGGGAGAGGATGGAGTAGGAAAGGGATGTGTTGAAATGGAGTTTTATGGCGATGGTTCTATTGAGTATCTGGTTTGTGATACTGAGGGCGTTGCCAATCAATATACTGGCAATCTTTTCGATTTACTTGAACGGCTTCGCGTCCACCAGTTGCTGTAGGGCGGTTTTTCTTTTTGTTTTTTTTGTACGCCCCGCTTTTTTAAGCGGGGCTTTTT
>CAZELH010000004.1:8588-32885 GCA_964513095.1 uncultured Candidatus Saccharibacteria bacterium | reverse complement strand
TTTATTTCACTAAAGCTTGGAGTTGTTTCACCAACTCAAGCAATGTGTCAAGTGTTGAAGCGGTTGCCGATACTCCTGTTTTGACAGGAGTCGTTGCGACACAGCTACTGCCTGATAATTGCGCTACTTGCGAAGCATAATACGGTGGCAAACTATCCCATGGGTTAGGTAATAGATCATTGGTAATAAAGGCGTATCCTCCCCGACGCTTAAATGCAAGGGTTGCCGCATCCTTCATATCCGCTTCAGATGCCGTGGCGTGTACGAGATGCGCAAACCGACTTGGCGCATATTTTGAAACCCATGCCGGAGGAGACCATGTTTTGTACGCTCCGTAGGTGTCTTCAAAAATCATCACAATGTCTGCAACGGACATATATCCCTCATCTGGCACAACACCTGGATTTATCACAATTACTTTTCCAGGCATTGTTTGTTGAATATAGCTTTGTATGTCCTTGTAATAGCTCAATTTCACTGGATCGGTTGCGCCCTCATCCAAAAAAATTCCATCGACATTGTACCAGAGTTTGAATTTATCGATCTCCGATTTCACCTCAATACTACTGCGAAGCCCGTAACTGGTGTGAACATATCCAATCACTCGAATACCCGCGGCTTTGGCGCGAAGAACCGATGCAACGTAATTTTGATCTACCGATGCACCTGGGCCACTATTTGGATTCATAATCATAATCTCACCGCTCGTTCTAGAATTAATTGACTGATCCCATAATGCTCCCGGATAAAAATATGCGGGGATAATAAGCTGTTGATTACATGCCGATGTTGCAATCGGAGCAGGCGTCCCCCCACTGATTGTTACGGTGAAGGTATTTTTTCCTTTATTACCTGCGGCATCAGTGGCAGTAATTTCAAACGTAAATGTTCCCGCCTGTGTTGGTGTTCCATTTAGAAGGGCTGATGTTATAAAGGGACACGTTGCAATTATTCCCGGAGCTGGCGGGGCACAACTAGGAATGATCTGGCCAAATGTTAATCCAGAAGGCAGAGCACCCGATGTTATTGCAAAACCATAATGACCCGTATCAACACCGCCTACCGCATCGAATACCGCCTGAAAATAATTACCCACACTTCCTGTCATATTCGATGTTGAGTTTACTGATATATTGGCAGTTGTGCTGTTTGAAACGACAAGAGTTGCTTGCGATTGTCCAAATGCGGACAACGTTACTGTATAATTACCAATTTTTTGAGCACTTCCCGGCAGTATTACAACATCCGATGATATTCCCGATGCAAGCACTTCAACACGAAATCGTCCGCCGTTTAACACGCACACCCGTGGTGGAGCACACAGTTCTTCTAAAAATGTTACACGCACGACATTTGTTCCATTGCTTTGCACTGTCGCATTCTCGCCAGTCCCTAGAATAAATTTTTGGTTTAACTGAACAATATTTCCCGTACTTCCTCCAAGGACAGTAATATATCCCGACGTCGTTGCGCTTGCTAATAGTTTTGGTGGAGCAACATCGGTACAGATTTGCCCTGTGCACAAAGATGGACCGGAGTATAGACGAGCTTCCATTTTATAATTTCCCGACGCGAGACTGGCTGAGGGAGTCCATGCATATGATCCTTGTCCACTATCAAGTCTTTGGGCGATAAGTTGCTGACTACCCGTTGTAGCTGAAATTAAAAACAATGCAACCCATGAATTGGCGACGGGGGATGTGATCCAAGATGCCAACAGAGCACTTGTTGGGTCACCGGCTCGCACCACTTCCCCACCCTTTGGACTCAATAGCGTAATTGATGCGGATTGACTGCTTGCCACAATCGTTACTGCCCCATCGCTGGTATCTGAAACACCTCCCTTGGCATTGGAAATTTTTACTAGATATGATCCAGTTGGCACAGAGTTTCCATTAATATCTTTTCCAATGGTCCAAAAATAAGAACCGGTATTTAAGACTCCGTCTGCGATCTTTGTTTCTACAGTAGGACAATTATTTCCCGTTGGACCACCGAGACATCCACTTTGAGCAATCAAGCTAATATTTACCGAAGTTATCGATGAATCTGCTTTCCATGCAATAACTCCAACCAACCCCTGTGTTAACGACTCTCCTCCATTTGGACTGACTACCGTGATCGTTCCAGTTGGTGCGATTGCCGATTTTCTAACAAGGAACGTTCCTGATTGATTTGTTGCGTCTATTGCCAACAAAAACACTGTTCCTCCTCCAATATCAACAGATCCTCCAACTGAAAGTGTGGTATTTTTAGTCTGCTCTCCTGTTGCAGCAACGGTTATTGCCGCACTTGTTGCGCACGGTCTGATTGAATCCGTACATGGCAACGACGTTACTCCATTTAAAGTCACCTGTATATTTTTTAAATCTTGCACCGTTGCCGTTTGACCAGTCTTCAAAATGAATTTCTGATCGAGATAGACTGGGATACCAGCGCTAACAATCGTAAATGATGAATTACTTATTCCAAAACGAGATGGGGATGTAGTATCTGAAACCCGTACGCGCAAGGAGCCAGAAAATCCGCTCGGCACTACCCATTCATAATTACCCGTATTTGGCACCTTTTCAGCAATCACCTTTAGGAAAAATGGTGGCGGTGGACAAGGGCTGTTTACAGAAGCTAGACATGCGTCTACTTGTTGCAATAACACAATGTCAACAGCGGCAATTGAAGCATCTGCTTTCCATCGAATCACCTGTTTTGTTCCAACTGACCATTGCTCTCCTCCTGCTGGCGCCAATACGGTTACGGGAACATTTTGCATTGGCACGTTCGAAATCGTGAATTGATCGCTTATTCCAACTCTATCCGTTCCATTTATTGCTACCGAAATCCGCACAGCCTCTCTATATATATCCGGCAAATCAGTAGGAATAGTCCACTTATAACTTCCTGTCGCAGGTGCATTTGTTGCGATTATATAAGGCGCTGGCTCCGCAATTTTACATGGTGGGACTGAATTTAAACACGCTGGACGAAGCGGGATAAGTGAGATAGTTGCGGTATTTACGTTATCGCTAATTGGCCCATTAGTACGCCATTTTATTTCGTAGGAATTTCCCGTCAACCAATTATCTGCACCGGCGGGCGCAGTAACCGTAATATTCGCTTGTGTGCCTATTATCCGAAATACCCCACCAACTACTTTGCGGCGAATCAACAATGATTCCTGCGTTCGTTCAAACCACGCTAATTCAACTTGATAATTACCCGCGGGGATTGGTACTAAAAATGGCTTATCCACACAGAGCGATGACACCGAAAAACCAACCTGCCATCGATATGCTCGAGCATCAATGATTTCTGGCGTAAGCACTGAAATTGGGTATCGCTTACCGGTTTCGGTATTTATTACTGATAACGTCTTATCTTCGCAGGCGGAAGAAAGAGCGATCAGCTTTGGGATATCCCCCGTCCATGTAATGGATTGCTGACTGCCATTTTCCCATTGTGTTCCCGTGCTGGGGGCAGTTATTGATACCGCACCGACCATTGGTGCAGCTACTCCAATTGAAAATGTATTACTGTACCCCAATATCACACTAGTATCCGTTAATGCAAATTTATACGCGCCGGTTAGATTTTCTGGAACTACAAAATTATAAGAACCGGCATTATCAATAGCACCACTTTGCCATGCAATAGTATTGTTTCCTGAAATAAGTTGTAAATTAATTTGCGAAGGGCCACCCGTCCATCTCACTGCAAATGTTGATTTTTGAATCAAGCGCTCACCCCCAATTGGCGCGGTAAATACCGGAGCATTAACCGCTGTCGAAGGAAAACGAACTGATATTCTTTGCGAAACTCTGTTTTGTTGATTTGCAGAAACCACTACATACCCGGTATCAGTACCAGCGGTGCCAAAATTTATTGTGCCCTCAAACACAAATGCGCTTGCTTCACCACATCCAGCAGGAACAGTAAGCGTTGTTTGACCAATTTGCTTACCCACGCCATCAAACAATGTTGCATTCCCTACTGTACCATCCGTGCACGGCCACTCATTTGCATTAACCACACCTGCCACCCGAAGTGGTGAAACAATAGCATCATTTTGCTTTGGCGACACAACAACCAATGGACCACTACTATCTACCAACCTGTTTAATGCTTCTCGAGTTAACGGACCGACAAATCCAGAGCTTGGAAATATGCCGTTTGCTTGTTGAAATGCAATTACCGCCGATCGTGTTAACCCACCAAAATACCCCAGATTCGTATTGGCGGGGATTGTTAGATATCCAGATTGCAAAAGAAGTCTTTGAATTGCGATAACAGCACGGCCAGAAGATCCGATACCACTATTCGAAACAATTCGATCCCCCGAATCAGTCGCGGCAAATGTCGGCGCAACAAAAAATCCTGTCGTAAACACAGAAATAACAACTGCTATTAATCCGATTATTTTTTTATAGTAGAGAGTGCGCATAAGTATTTATTTAGTAGGCTCGACTCATATGGATATGAAGTGTTCTTATTATACCACACAACAAAGCCTCACCTATTCGTAAGACTTTATGCGCGTACTTATTGAAGCCGTGCTGTGTGTTGGCGTATTGCAAAAGGATCTAGGCAAACCACTCCCTTCGCTTTCATAATTAGTGTTTTTCTTTTTTTATGTGTTACCCTGCCAACATTTTTACTACCGCACCCACGTGCGAGATAAGCGTCGATACATACCCATACTCATTGTCATACCATGACACCACCTTTACTAGATCTCCATCAATTACTTTTGTAAAATTTGTATCTACAATAGCGCCATACGGCTCACCAATAATATCCGAGGAAACGATTTGATCGTCTGTTACCTTTAAAATATTCTTCCATTCTTCGGTTTTTGCCGCAGTGTGCAAAATTTCATTTATCTCTTCTTTTGTTGTTGGTCTCTTTGCGACAAAGGTTATGTCAGCAATAGATCCTGATGCCACTGGTACACGATATGCTAATCCATCGAATTTACCGGCAAGGGCAGGAATGGCGCGACCCACTGCGATGGCTGCGCCGGTTGTTGATGGTGAAATATTGGCGGCGGCGGCTCGTCCACGACGAAAATCCTTTGAGCCTTTTACTGGCCCATCGACAATGTTTTGTGTTGCGGTGTATGCATGAACCGTCGAAAGCATCGCCTTTGTAATTCCAATTTTTTGAGACAAAATTTGTACCACCGGAGACGCGGCGTTGGTCGTGCAAGAGCCGTTGGACGAGATAGGGGCATTTTTTAGTGCGTCTTCATTTACTCCAACCAATACCGTTGTACCGAGCGCGCCATCGCCGTCTTTGGCGGGAGCGGTAATCACCACTCGCTTAGCGCCAGAGGCAATATGCACGTGAGCTTTTTCGAATGATTCAAACAATCCCGTTGCTTCCACCACCACATCGATATTCATCTTTGCCCATGGCAGAGTTGCCGGATCTTTTATCTGTAAAAAATCTATCTTTTTTCCATCAAATATTAATGTTTTTCCATCAGGATCAGCGTTTACGCCATGCACACTTCGTCCATAGATAGTGTCGTATTTTAATAGGTAGGCTAAATTTTCTAAATCACCCAAATCATTTATCGCAACAACCTCAAAATCGCTACGACCAGCCGATTGTCGTAAAAAATGACGACCAATTCTCCCGAACCCGTTTATGGCAACACGCAACATATATTATTTATATAGAAAAGATAGAACTCTTATGGAGTCGCTCCGTTTATCGAAACAACGGTTATGGAAACCGAGCCAGCTACATGAGTGCCTGTGATTTGTGTTTGTTTACCTACTGCTTCTTTGAGCGTTGGTTCAAATTTTTGATCTTTGGCGTTTTTTAGTGAAAAAACAATTCCAGATGCGGTTGTAAGAGTGTACGCTCCGTTACTTTCCGCAATAATTCCCGCCAATTTTACTTCTACCGGTGTCGTAGCTTGACCTGCTCCTGCTGGTGCAAGTGCTGCAACTTCCATCTTCAAAGATTCATTTTGGGCTTTTAACGTCGCTACCTGACTCGCGCTTTCTTCCAAACTCTTTTGCGTTGCCTTCATTGAAGTTACCGAGGTGTCTGCTCCTGCTCGTACTGAGGCGAGTTCCGTGGCAATTGATTGATTTTGTTGATACAAGTATCCCGATGCCACTACCAATCCGACCACGAGAACGCTCAATACTACAAAACCTATTTTTGCCCCTCTATTTTTACTCCCCATCTCAGTTGTTCCCGCCATTTTCCCCATTGATGCTGGCATTGCCATGCGAGGCGATGATTGGCCCGCCATCCCTGCGCTCATACTATCGACAGCAGTATTTTTTGCCATACCTTGCGCTGGTTGCATCGGATTAATTCCAGTTGCGCCGACTGACACTTGCGTTACCGAAAATGTTTGCTGATCTTTTGGAGGATTTCCATTTCCCGCTTTCTGCAATGCTTCCATCACGTCTGGTTCTGGCCAGCCAGCACCGAGTAATGCATTTTTTATCGCCGTAGCACTCACTCCATTTTTTATTTGTTGACCAACGTAATCAAGAAGTTTTTGGTTCACCATATGTTCAAGTATAACACATGCACAAATCGCGCAAATAAAAAATAATCCACAGATGCTTTCTTTTTTTCTTTTGATTGCTATTCTTCTTACATATGATTCTTATTACTCATGGCATTATCGCGGTAGCTACCGCGCGCATCGTTGGCGCAGACACCGCTACGACTGCATTTATTGTTGGATTCGTTAGTCATTTTATCAGTGATGCTTTTCCTCACTGGCACTACGAAGCACGCATCCTTAAAAAAATGTATCGTAAAGATCGTGGCGAAGTTACTCCACCAATTACTGCTTGGGATATTTTTCATGATGGTGGCGCTATTGCTATTGATGGCATTTTTGGTCTGGCGCTTCCGCTCCTTGCTGGCTTTTTAATGCACCAGCCACTACTTACTATTTTTTGGGCTGTCTGTGGAGGACTTCTTCCCGACGCTTTGCAAGTAGCGTATTATCTTTTTCCCAAAACTCCCCTTGCGTATTTACAACGGTTTCATAAATGGATTCATGCTGAAAAATTGCTCGATGATTTTCCCGTATATGGCATTGGGTGGCAAACAATCCTTTCCATTGTTGGTATTGCGGTACTGTTGACTTTTTAGTCAAAATCTGCTATCATCATAGCTCGGGCTGATAGATCAGCTCTTTCACAAACCGCACCAAACACCTAATCCAAGGAGGATTTTTGCGTGGACATACACAATCTGTTTTCGATAAACTTTCCCGTATTCATGGGTCTCTCCTCGTCAATGCAAATGCTTCTTCTTTCAGAAGACCCGCATTATGCTGATGATGTTGAATGTCTTTTCTCTGATATTTTTACTAGGGAGAAAAAGATAGAGCCCATGCAACTTTCGGAGTTTGAGAAGATTCAGAAATCGATCTTTGAAGGTGCCGGCGAAAGCATTGTCGACGCATGCAACAAACTACAAATCCCCTATGTCATGGTGGGGATAACCAAGGAAATAGCGCAGGTTCAAAAATTTTTCTTTCCTTCCACTGAATCTGCGCCCGAAACAACCATGAGAAATCTCATGTTTTCGCAAACATGGCATGTTGGCATGATTTTGCAGTTCTTTAAAAAAGATTTCGTCATTATCGGCCGATTCATGGAGAAAGGATCGTTTGCCGTCACGAGCACCCGATACTTCGAAGACTTTCAAGATCAGCCACACAACAACACATACACCCTTGTCGCAACTGCAGATTAGTAATTTTTGCAGTCTTTTCTTTTCACCGCCTTTTAACTTTAGTTAAGGGCGGTTTTTTATTTTTTATTCTCTTGTATATCAGTGCGGTATACTTATAAGTACAACTCATACATGCGTTCTATCCATAAAAAAATCACGCGATTCCTTCGATTGCTTGGGCCTGGATTTATCACTGGCGCTTCCGACGACGATCCTTCGGGTATTGCGACTTATACTCAAGCCGGAGCTGCTTTTGGGACCGGTCAACTCTGGACTGCTGCCTTCTCCTTTCCTTTTATGGCGATTGTTCAAGAAATGTGTGGACGTATTGCGGTGGTTACCGGAAAGGGCATCGCAAAACTTATCGTCGAACATTATTCGAAAGTTTTTTTGTGGTTGTGCATCATTTTACTTCTTATCGCCAACACCATAAACATTGCTGCTGATATCGGCGCAATGGCACAGGCAGTACAATTGGGATTTGGCGGGGTGTTTTGGGTGTATATCGTCGGCATTACCGCAATTACTCTGGCTTTGCAGATTTATATCCCCTACAAACTGTACGCGCGATTTTTAAAATATCTTACTCTCTCGCTCCTCGCGTATGTCGCGGTTGCGTTTATTACTACTTCCGCGTGGAGCGACGTCTTGAAAGAAGCAATCACTCCACATATTATTTTTTCCAAAGAATACTTTTTGGGTATCGTTGCTATTTTAGGAACCACTATCTCGCCTTATCTCTTTTTTTGGCAAGCCGATCAAGAACGTGAGGAAGAAATAGAACATGGCACGTTGCACGTAAAAAATAATAGCGCTCCAGTCATTACTCCACAAACCATTCGCGCGCTTCGTATTGACACAACATTTGGAATGTTCATCTCTAATGCGATTATGTTTTTTATCATTGCTTCAGCTGCTGGTACGCTTCACATTGCTGGAATAACCTCCATTGAAACCGCTGCTGATGCGGCTGCGGCATTAGCGCCACTTTCAGGACAATTCGCTTCATGGCTTTTTATTTTTGGAATTATCGGCACTGGACTGTTGGCAATTCCAATTCTTTCCGCATCGGCAAGTTATGCGATTTCTGAAGCGATTGGATACAAAACAGGATTATATTTAAAATTTTCCCATGCGCGAGGATTTTATTCATTAATTATTGCAATTACTATTTGTGGAGCATTGCTTACAATACTACCTATTGCACCATTTCGCTTGCTGTATACCGCAGCGGCACTCAATGGGGTCATTGCCGTTCCTCTTCTTGTTATGATTTTGATTATTGCTAATAATCGTTCCATTATGGGCACGTACCGCAATGGCTTTTTCAGTAACGCTCTTGGCATCGCTATTACCGCCATTATGGCGGCATCCGTTATCGCGCTCTTGTATTTTTAACATTATTTTTCTCGCTTTTATTTTCAAATCCGTCATGCTATTCTCTTTCACAGCGCTTAGATTTTTTGTTTTTTAAAAATTTCAACCCATACCTGTGAGGTGAGTTATGACTCGATACGCTGTCTGCATTTCCCTTCTTTTTTTGTGTGCGCTTATGGCTCTTTTTACGCCAGTAGCCCATACTCAACACACACAACCTCCCTCGAACGAAAAAACAACAACGGGCAGTATTGGTTTTTTTGCGGGCAACACTTCACTTCCTCTGTATCCCCGCGGGGAAGGTCGGGGGCAACGATGGCGCGGAGAACTCGATCTTGAAGGTCGATCGCCACATCATCGTTTTGCTTGGGGCCTATCTGCGGAAATAAGTGGCGGATCCATTATTGACAATCCAGATGCGTGTAGCTTTCAATTTTTTTTCAAGACACGCATGGCTAACGGCTTTTTCATAGGCATTAGCCACCGAGATGCATACGCTCTCAATCACTTGATTGTTGGAGATATCGCGGCACGACGACTTGAGTCAAGCGTCAACTCGTGGTGGATTGATCTTTCCTATAAAAAGGAAAGTCCGGTGCGCACATTTTCTGCTGGATACTCGTATATGCTTGCGGGAAATGAACCACTCTTTGCGACCCACTTCACTCACCCGTACGCCAAACATTCACTGTTTGGAATGTATGAGCGCCACCTTTCGCATGGAATAACGCTTCGACTTGATGCTCACCTGACCAGCGCAAATGTCTTAAACAAATTTAGACTTGATCTTGCTGGGGCAATTGAAAAAGAGTTGCCGTATGCGCCGGCATGGTCTGTTGAATTACGAGGATTTACTTCACGTAATTTTGGAACCGGTGCACTTACAAAATACAATGGAGAATCTCTCCACAATCCTTGTGGCATACTTTTTGGTGTGAGGTATCGCTTTTAGCATGAAAAAGGCTCATTCGACAAATGTCGAATGAGCCTTCATTTTTTATTTCTTCACGGATACCCACTGCACGCCCCTTGCCCATTTTCCCCATGGGTATGCGTAAGCAACGTCAATCCGCGTCAACCACTGCATTGGCTTATCTGGTGGATGAATTTTTTCCTTTATAAAAATAAGTGGAAAAAATTGAGACACCTCATCAATCAATGGATCCATATGAATGCACGCGCATTCTCCTTGTTTAGGTTCCCACTGTATTAAAAATGCGAGCGATTCAATGAGAGAACATTCTCTATTCCCCATTTCATCAATACGCGTATTAATCATCTGTTTTTCTATCTGCGCATCAATGCATTGATATGCGCCTAGAGACGCGATCTCTGCCACGACTTTTTTTGTTTCAGGGATATTACGATGTAAACGCCTCAACATCATGTGGAGCATTTTTTTTGCAATTGGATCAAAAATAATGCTTTCGTTCATTAAAAATTTTTCTGCTCGCAAAAGAAGCGCCTGATCAATAAGTACCACCTCTTTTTGTATTGGCCTTATGTGAAACGAAAGACCGATACTTTTTTCGCTCATTTTTGCCACACTTTCTTCCGGTGATTTTTCTTGGATTGGATCACTTATCGATACGAACCTATTTTCAGGCACATGAATTTGAGTGACTTTTACAGCAGTCGCATCGTTTGGTTTTTTTATTAATTTCACTTGTTGAGCCGAAACTCCTGTGTTGTGCGTGAGATTTTTGGACGCCATACTGCGCCTCCTTTTTTTGTGAATTTGAGTATACGAAACGCTTTTTCAAAAGGCGTTTGTTGGAAAAAATCTTTTATCAAAATACCCCGCAAAACCTATTTTGTCAATTTTTTTCTTTGACAGCTCTTATGGTCAGCGAGCAAACCCTATGGTTTTCTTGACTACAATCAACAAAATAGATAGAATCGCACCAGCATGCATAGACTTCTATGCTTTTCTTTTTAACATCCAGTACCTCTATCAAAGGGAGCTTCTATATGGCAGATATTGATTGCGTCACAGATTTCATGAAAAGCCTTGGCACTCAACTTCTTGAATGGCGTGGCTCGTATGAATTGAGTCTCGTAAAAAAATATCATTACAAACAAGGCAAAGAAGTCGTATCTCAATACGACATTGAAGCCGAAAAACAGATGCGCGAATTCTGCAAACTTTATTTCCCTAATTACAAAATCTGGGGTGAGGAGTTGGGACGTGATAGCGGTAATCTTGATTCGGAAAATTTTGTCGTTATTGATGCTATCGATGGGACAAAAAATTACCTTTCGGGAAATCCACTGTTTGCATCGCAAATTTCATTTTTCAGATATGGTGTTTGTGAGGCTGCCGTCATCAATCTCCCTGCACTGGGAGAGCTGTACTCCGCTGAAAAATTCTTTCCCGCGTACTGCAACGATCAAGCTCTTTCTGTCTCTTCTCAAACCAGACTCGATCTGTCACTCCAATGTTTTGGCATTGGTCATACCGCTCAAAATTTTTTGACTTTACCAAAAATCATTGCGTGTGATCTTGCAGAACCACGGCACTACGGATGCGCCGGCGTGCATTGGTCATTTTTGGCGTGCGGAAGAACTGATATTTATATTGCCGCTGAAGCTGCGTACTATGACATGGCTGCTGGTCTTCTCATCGCAGAATCTGCTGGTGCGCAATTTTGTCAGCTGAACGGTGATGCCTACACTCCAGACGAACGCGCGCTTTCGGTTGTGGCAGCAAATCCAGAACTCATTGCTTGCTATAAGCGCTGCGTGCTTTAGATTTCCACCCAAAATAACAAAAAAGGTCATTTACGCTTTATGTAAATGACCTTTTTTCTTTTCTATTCAAAATCCCAACTTTGGCGCAGTGGACCGGATTTGAACCGGCGATCTCCTCCGTGACAGGGAGGCATGTTAACCGGGCTACACCACCACTGCAAACGTCAAAAGTATTCTAGCGCAAACGCATAAAAAAGTGAAGATTGGGCATTTCTGGCTGGCTATTTTCCTAATAATTTCAAAAAATCGGGTTCAGTCAAAATGGGGACTCCTAATTTCTTCGCTTTTTCGTACTTACTCCCCGGAGCCTCTCCCGCTACCACATAGGATGTTTGTTTTGTTACTGACTCGTGCGTTACCCCTCCATACGCACGAATTTTTTCCTTTGCTTCTTCGCGACTCATTGTCTGCAAACTCCCCGTTAATACAAATGAAGCGTTTTTTAAGGTTTGCATCTTCCCCTTTTTTTCTTTTTTTATCACCACTCCGTGCCTCGTACATACCTCACAAAACCGTTCATTTTTTTTGTCGTGAAACCATGCGTAGATACTTTCAGCAACGACTGGGCCGATATCGGACACGCTTTGCAATTCTTCTTTTGTAAACTGGGCTCCCGTCACATACAGTTCTGTTGGATTTTTTATGTGTTCATTTTTTTTCGCTAGTTCATCCGCGAGTAATCGTGCAGTTTCTTCTCCCACATGAATGATGCCGAGCGCATATACAAACCTGCTTATTTCGATATTTTTTTTCTCACTTACTTCTTTAACGATATTACGCGCCGATACTTCACCGAAGCGTGGGAGGGCTTCGATGTCACCCTCATGAAGATCAAAAATGTCCGCGGCAGTTGCGATCAGACCATTATCAAGAAACACGTCTAGTATTTTCGGGCCGAGTCCTCGAATATCAAATGCTTTCCGTGAGACAAAATGATACAACCCTTCTTTCAGGCGTGCACCGCAATACGGGTTGGTGCATTTATGGATTGCTCCTTCTTTTATGACCGGAGACCCGTCAATCGGACAGATTGTTGGCATCGCAAATGATTTAGCATTAACGGGACGTAATTTTTTTATCACTTCCAATATCTTTGGAATTACATCGCCTGCTCGCGACACAACCACCGTATCTCCTATCCTAATATCAAGTCGCGCTACTTCGTCCGCGTTGTGGAGCGTGGCATGGGTAATCATTACCCCTCCCACTGCGACTGGGCGCAATACCGCAACGGGAGTAAGTGCTCCGGTGCGCCCCACTTGCACAACAATATCTTCCACGATTGTTGTTGCGTCAATCGCGGCAAATTTAAAGGCGACGGCACCGCGCGGCGCTTTTCCAATAATTCCACCGGCGGAAAATATGTTATTTTCATTAACGATGATGACTGTTCCGTCTACTTCATAGGGGAGTTTTTTTCGATGTTCTTCCCAATACTCACGAAATGCGATCGCCTCTTTAAGGTTTTTTGCTTTTTTGTTGTGTGGATTTACTTTAAACCCGAAAGCACTTAACACCATATGCGTGTGTTCGTGAGTGTCTACTCCAATATCTGTGACGATGTCATATTGATAACTATCCAATTTTCGCGCGGCAGTTATTTTTGGATCAAGTTGACGAATCGATCCCGCGGCAACATTGCGAGGATTAGCGTATATTTTTTCTCCCCTTTTTTCTTGTTCTTTATTTATTCGTTCAAACTCCTGCTTTGTTAAAAATATTTCTCCACGCACTACGAGTTTTTTCGGTGCACACTCTATTTTTTTTGGATCAAGACCATACTTCTTTAGATTTTTTTCAACCCGTTCTTTTGGATACAATGCGAGCGGTATCGCGTCTACGGTTTTTAAATTAGTAGTTACATCCTCTCCAACTAGTCCATCGCCACGAGTCGCGCCTTGAACAAAAATCCCATCTTCGTAAACGAGCTCAATTGCTAATCCGTCGAGTTTTAACTCGCAATAATACTCGCTTTCTGTTGATACAGAAAAAGGGCCTCCAGCAAAGAAATTTTGCAATCGAACAACCCATGCCTTCATTTCTTCCGCTGAAAAAACATCGTTTAATGATGTCATTCGCGTCTCATGGGTCACTTTTTTAAATTTTTTACTCGGAGCTCCTGCGACTCGTTGCGAAGGAGAATCTGGCGTTATTAAATCTGGAAATTGAGTTTCTAAGTCAACGAGCTCTTTTTTGAGCGTATCGAGGGCGCTATCGGGGATTATTGAGCGATCCTCTACGTGATATGCGTAGCGATATTCCTCTATCGCCTCACGCAATTTTTTGATTCGATCCAATGCATTCTTTTTATCCATTGCCTATACTCTACCAAAAGAATGACTTGGCATCGAGAGGCTGTTTTATCAATATCTACAAGCATGCTTCCTTAATAACCAGCGTCCAATTTTCTGTGCAAAATAATCACGTTTATCCCTGCCTACCATCAGGCAGATTGAACAAAATTAAGTTTAATTTTGGTCTCCGATAAATTTCTAACCCGTGTTCTCAACTAATTTTCTGGATCGAGATGCTCGCCCAAAAATTGCGCAAGTGATCGGTATGCTCCTGCAGATCGTCCCACCGCCTTGAACGCGCGGGATTTAAAGGGGTTTGCTTCTGAGTCAGTGAAATCGGCGGAACAATCAACTTCTACGTGCGTGTTGTCTTGGAGTGTGTCCACGCAACCCAAATACTGTAAAGCTGCACCGTTGGTAAAAGTTGGCTCCGTTCCTTGCGCTTGTTTAAAGTATTGATACAAAGCTGCGTCAACTCCTGCGTCGGCGGCATATACTGCTTTTGTGGAGTTAATAATATCACTGGCTTGGCGAACTTGGTACAACATCAAGAGTCCTGCAATCGTTGTGGCGCCAATCATCGTCGCACCAAGCATCAGGACGGTTAAAATCATGACTTGACCGGAGCGAAGGCATGTATTGCGTATTGCGTATTGCGTATTAGTAGAAATACCATCCAAAAGCAACTTCATTATTTTTTATTATATCACTCTCTTACATCATTTGCGTTACCCACCCACCAACCTTCGTCAAGACTACAGAATAATAAAATCGGCAGGTAGGCACACTGTAAGATTTTCGATTTTTATGGAGGGATTTCTATGAAATTAGTATCAAAGACTCTGACCGTTGCTGTTTTCCCTGTATCTTTTCCATCACACCACAAACTATATCTTGTAGTTTTACTTGGCTTTGTTGGTGAACATGTATCTGTGGCGTTTTTATTACTACACACGGTTTGCGTTGCAGTTCTCACCTCACACTTTGTTGTTGCTGTTCCAGTACAACTCCAAGACAGCGTTGGGTCTTGCGGAGGGCGTGTATTTGTACACGAAGCATTCAGGCAGGTGTAATTCGTTGGACTTGCCGTAAAGCTGGTACATGCGAGCGTTGCTTGAGTTACCGTTACTGTTTGCTTTACGAATACCGCTGATGTTCCCTGCTCTATAAATACTGCAGGTGCGTAGGCACCGACAGTGTCATATGTATGAAATACTGATTTTGTTTTATCTGAAATTCCATCAAATTTTGCTCCTTTTGATGGATCCGTTGGATCACCGCATCGATTTTTTGCTTCCGTCAACAAAGGAACACCGCTTGGACTGTAATTAGGGCAGTTCCACCAAAAATTATAATTTATGGTATTGGCTGAATTTGTTGTTACATTGGCTGTAATGGTTGTTGAAAGTGGTTTTTCTCCACTAGAAGGATTGGCGGTTAGGGCAACTGAGAGATTGCTTGATGGATTTGAAACCGTCAAAAATCCTTGCGCGGTTACGCCTGCATACGTTGCCTGAATTGTCGAAGCTCCCGCAGTTAGTGCATTAAACACTCCGCCAACCGACGGAATTCCCTGAGCTACTGCCGAGTTCGAGCTCGACCATACAGCGCTGTTTGAAACGTTTTGTTTTTGATCAGTGGCCGTACAATTTCCTGGAATTTCACCGGTTGGATCATAAAATGCATCAAACAATGCGATATCACCCTTTTCTACTGTTTGTGAAGCAGGACACACTTCTATTGTTGGAGATGCTGCCTGTCTGCAATCCGCTACTGTATACGATGTCGTGTTCGTTGTTGCTTGAATATCATTTGGATTTTCGGTATCACCCACTCCAAAATACACTTCGTACTGCGCTATTTCTCCCGCTCCATGATTTGAAGGGATGGAATAACGAGCAGTTGACGAGTACGGAGTCACTCCAGTTTCCAACCGAGGAAATGGGGTCATTTGCACGCCATTTTTTTTCATGAATGAAAATACCTTCTTGCCAGCTGGTGTTGAACCAAGATTGAATATGATCCCTTCATTGCGATCGGCGCAAAGACGATTAATATCACAACTACCGGAACTAGATCCCGTAACAATAATTGCGGAGCATGTTGCGCTTCCTCCGGTGGCACCCGTTACTGTTACTGTTTTTGTACCTGCCGAGGTAAATACACTAGAAAACGAAGAGCCGGTGCCAGACCCTGGGGTACCACCTGATGCACCCCATGTGTAGGGCGCGCTCCCACCGGCGGCGGTAAATGATGCGGTAGCCGATCCCGCCACTAAGCTAATTGTTTGCGTTTGTGGCTGACAGACCACTGGCGCGGTTGATTGTCCTTCCACCAAAACGGTACAACTCCCCGAGCCTCCGGTGCCTCGAGTGATCGTTACGGTTTTATTTCCTGGGGTTGTGTACGTTGTTGAAAATGTTTGTGCAGATCCTGTAGTCGGATTTGCTCCATCTTGCGCACCGCTACTCCATGCATATGAACCACTTCCTCCACCGCCAGCGGTGAATGTTACTTGTGCTTGTCCGTTTTGCAAAAGTACATTTGAGGTGTTTGGAGAACAGGTTGGCGGTGCCGACGGATAAACCGTTGCGAAACACGTGGCTGTTTTTGATCCGCATGTTGCAGAACCTATTTTGTCACCGATTGCCGGATACGTCGTGACAAACGTGCCTCCACTACCCGATGCAGGAGTCGCTCCTGGGGTAGAAAAAGTACACCCTTGTAGCGGCTGAACTGGGCTCGTTATTCTATCACGCACCGAATATGCTACTTCTAAATTATTTCCAGTAGAAGCTCCTTGGCAATAATAAGAACAAGATTGATTATTTTGTCCGGCAGTATAGACGCATGAATATGGCGCGCTACATGATGCGATTAATTTTGGCGAAGAAACTTTTCCAAATTCGGGATCAGTTGATCCAATATCTTTATAGCAACGAACATTCACAGAATTGGTTTGATTTGCCAAACTTGTTCCTTGTATCGAATATGGGAATGGATTAAAGCCCGTTTGATTCGGATCCCACGTTCTTTCAATTGTTCCATTTCCAGTATTACTGTCTGTCGGCAACATAACACCACACAATGCTGTGCTAACTGCACCAGCCCCAGAAACGGTAACGCGGGCAACATCAGAAACATTTCCGCCCGAACTTTCCTGAGTCATTTGTATTGAACACGATGCCGCCAAAGAAATTGCTGGTGCTATCACTGCAACACTTATTATTGCGAGACTTAACAGTATTTTTTTATGGAATAAATTTATATTCATATCGTTTTGCATAAATTATGGTGCGGCGACACAGGATGCGGCGAGATTTGTGGTAACCCCCGACGGAGTTCCCGATCTGATTTGCAAAACCCTTGTGCATTCTGGTCCCCCTGCAGTGTATGCGGCATTTTTACATTTCATGCCAAATGTTGTTGCGGTGTATTGTGCTGAAGAAATAATATTCGATTGCTGTGTTCCAACCGGTGGCAAGCTCGGGCCATACCATGGACCTTGCGTTGCGGTACATTCCGTTGCATTCGAGCTTGTCCAACTTACGTATGCCGTAGCGCTTGGCCCTGCGATAATTGGATCAGGGGTGATGTCTGTAATAACACAGGTTGGTTGTGAATTTGAAACGGTTACACTACACGTTCCCGCTAATCCATTGCCGGTGCTTTGTACTGAAATTGTTTTTGTGCCGGCGGTTGTGAATTTTGTATGGAATACAGAAAATCCGGTCGCAGCAGATGGTTGCGCATCTAGATTTGTACTCCAATTATACAAAGATCCGCTTCCACCGCTTCCTGTCACATCCACATATTCATTTAAGCTCACTAGCACTTTTGACGGAGTGCAACTTGGGGCACTTCCCGCACCGATTGTCGTTGCGCCACTACAATTCACCGCGGTTGCCGTTCCCTTTTGACATTTCAATGAGAGTGTTCGCTGTGTCGTTATTCCAGAGTAATCATATGTCCCCGTCAATGATGCGCCCGATCCCGGAGTGACACTTGCGCTACACAGTGGGCTTGCTGGGTTGTTGCTACTGCACGAAAATGTACACCGAGTATCAGCAGTTGAATTTGCAACTGTGTACCCAACGGTTCCTACCGATGGATTGGTGGTATTTGGCTGCACGCTCATACTGCATGATAACGTATTATTTCCACAGGAAGATCCACAACATGATCCAACATTTCCACTATTACATCCTCCACCACTCAATCCACACGCATCAACCCGAGCGCAGGCATTATTTTGACATGTGAAATAAGGAGTTGTATTTGGCGCAGAGCATGTTTGTACTGGAGCAGAAAATGCGGGATGCGTTCCACATGTCTGCGTCCCACCGCTTGCAGTACCACAGGCAAATGAAAGCGTGTCGCCTTGTTTAAATGGCCCGTAGCTACGAGCACCAGAGACGGTGATTGGCGTTGCGGAACATCCAGCCAATGGACTGCAGGTAAAATTACATGTTTTTCCAGCTGCTAAATTATTAATAGTAAGAGATGCGGTACCATAGGTTTCACCATTCGTATTGACCGGCTGATCATTCCACGCTACCGAGCAAGAAAATGCGGCGGTTTGGCATTGACTATTTGCCGTGCAACTATCAGTTCCTGACCCAGCGATTGGAGTACAGGCGTTATTACTGCATCCCTTGTGAGTACATGCTGACTGACAGGTTGCCTGCGCGTTTGCTCCGGTATATGTAGCACCCGATGTGACGTACTGACATCCACTTGGCGTACAATTATACCCAGCTGATGATGGTGGTGGGGCGCAATTCGCTGCTTGCGCAACGGTTAGATTTGATGTTACTGCATGTTGTTGTGAACCACCTGTTCCGCTAAATGAAATGGCGTATGAACCCGGAGCAACTCCGCACCCTGTTGTTCTCATTGTGAATTGAGACGTTCCATTTCCACCAATGATGGTTGGTGGTGCCGTAATTGATTGACCTGATGTATTAACTAAATCAGCACCTGCGGGCAATTGTGGCGGAGCAAATGAGATGTTTTGATTAAATCCACTACCCGCCGTGGCTGTTATCGTGTAATTAATAGATTGCCCTTGGGAAATTGCGGGACTCGTCGGTGCTATCGAAAGCGTAAAATCTGGATTCACTTGGCTTGTAACTGAAATAGTTATTACACAATTAGAAACACCTGCTTGAGAAACAGTGATTGTCTTTGATCCTGTTGTTGTGTAAGACGCGTGCCACCCCGCAACAAATGTTGCATCTCCTGATGCAGGAGTACCTCCGGGGGAATCCCAATGATAGCTACTTGCCTGATTGCCCCCATCAACCGAAAATTGAATGTCTTGATTTATGTAAAACGGACCAGCGCTTGTGGCTCGGCATGACAATGGAGTAGCTGGCGGTGGTGCTTGTGGTGGCGTGTATGAAACGGTAATTGTGCGATATTCGGATTGAATTGGCCCATTTGTTGACGCGTTAGGACATGCTCCTACTGGATTATCCCCACCTCCACAACTCCACTTAAAATGCCCGCGCCAATTGTCTTGAATGCTTCCCGAAACTCGTACTTTTGCCGTACAGGTACCGCCAGCGCATGACGTTGGACTACCTACTCGACTCAACGAAACACTTCCCGTTGTTGGGTTCCCTGTTTTTGGTCCTTTAATAATTCCTGATACATTTGACGGACTTGCCGAAAGCCAACACGGAGAGACTCCGCCACAATCAATAATTTGTGCGCTATCAAATCTAAATTTTCCATTCCATGAATTTCCAACGATCACTGTTGCGTTGCTTGATTGTGAAAGATTTACCGCGAGCGATCCGCTATCTCCCGCAACCCCGCCACAACCAGATGTCAGACACGAAGAACCAACTGAGCCGGCAAGATATATATTTACGTGCTTGTAGTTCGTTGTTGGATCACAATTTGTTGTGCATGGTGGATCGTCGTATGTGTCAATATCCCCAGGGTCAACGATAGGCAAATCGGATATAAGCGCCATCGCTCTTTTTACTACCGTTCCGCTTGTTGAAACAGAAGAATACTGATTTCCTCCATTGAGATATTGCGCAACGCTGTCATACGTTGCGGTTAAAACTACGAATGATATCGCCAAAAACGCCAACCCAAACAATACATGCCCCGCTATTCCTTTTAGAGAAATAGCATCACGCACTACATTAATTTCTTTTTTATTTTTTCTTTTCTGTGTCATACCTTTTTACATTACTGATTTTTTTTAATTGGAATAAATCGGAGTTCAAGCGTCGAGGATCGACTATTTTGATCTAAAGGCGAAATATCTACTACTAATTTCCCGCGAGGACCCGTGGCAAATATACTTTTGGGCGAAAGCGGATTGACGTCGGTCAGTTGTTTATCGATCATCCATACCATTTTATTTGCAAAAAAGAATGTTTGAAAAAGCCCAAACACTTGTGTTGGGGTCAGTGGCGCATTATATACCTGTACAGACTGTATTAACTCTCCACTCGCATCTGATGCGGTGAAGTTTCGCACCAGCTTTGAACCAGCTGGCACTGGCAGTCCTTGTGGAAACTCAGCTGGAAGAGAAAATGCGCTCACATCCGTTACGTGATACGGTGTTTGATATCCATTCCGTCCGCGTTGCCACGCGTACACACCAAGCACCGCTACCAACACGACGGAAAAAATAATAATAGCTATTCGCTTTTTATCCATTACTTATTAGTATACAGTATTTGTTTTTTATTTTGTGGTGGGGATAACGCAAATCGCGAAACACAAAGCGTGAATCGTTTATACAAATATAAATATTCCCGCCCTGTTTACCGGCAGGCAGGCTGCGCGGGAACGACAGAAGGAATTTTTAATTCGCAATCCTCCAATACTCAATCGGTATTTCTTAGTAACTAAACCCTATACCCTAGTGGCTCATTCTAAAATACTAATCGGAATTACGAGCAGAAACTGTTGTTTGTACCCGCACTACATTTGTTTCAATGCCCACTTCTTTCGGACTCAAGCCCACCGCAATTGTTACCCGCGTGGCAATGCCATCTTGTGGGGTATTTCCCTGTAATCGAAACAACAGATACGCTATCGATACGTTGTCTCCGGTGATTTTTTCAAATCCAGTTGTTTCCTGACAGTTTGCGCATGCTCGCTGAATTGTCTTTGAGTCATTATCTAATCGATATACAATGTCGCGACCGGATGGCGTTTTAAAAGATAGCGAACTACACACTGCATCTTCGCATGCAAAATTACGCCCGACACGCATTTCGCGAGCCATCTGTTCCATTGCCAGCGAAACATTGCTATTAGCAGCTGCCAACGCCACCAATTGACGTTGGACACGAAGGGCGCGCACAAATCCCCCCACCGCCACACTCATAATAACGGCGAATAACCCGAATGCGACCAAAAATTCAATGAGCGTAAAACCTGAACGCGCGGAAAATCCTGAATAGATTTTATACTTTAGTAATTTCTTCATCATGTTCGCCAATTATAAAAATGATCTTCTACGTTTATCGTATATACCCCTGAACCACGCGTATACCAGCGAACAATCGAGTTTACTTGAATTTCATTGTTGCCGGGTTTCGTTTCTATTCGTATTATTCTTCGAAAAGAACCCGCCTCGTTTCCCGCGATACCTTTGTAGACAAATAATTTTGTCGCATCGTCATTAACTAATGGTCGAGCAGTTTGAAACAATCTAAAATCGGTAGACTGTTCACAATCACTTCCACTTCCCAATGGCGTTGGCAGTGCCGTCGATTCATATGTTACCTCGTAACATCCATCAATTACTCCATTATTCCATGCTTGGCCTGAAAATATATTCGTATCAACAAGATTTTTCACTACCTCAATCCCCTCTGCTGCAAGATAGTTCGCGGTAAAATTATCGGACACAATTCTGTTTAAACTTAATGATCGGTTTAGCAATGTAATGATTCCTAAAAATCCAACCGTTAACACGCTGGTGGCAATTAATACTTCAATCAAGACTTGGCCTGAAGAATACGGTTTTCGATTTATGGTTTTAGGTTGAGGAGAAAAAAACATATCGTGTATACCTATACTATCTATCATACAGTATTTACTAAAACCTAATAACCCAAATCTTGAATTTTTTCTTTAGTAATTTACTTGACCGGCGGCGCCAACCGAAACTGTTGCAGTCGATCCACCGTCGGCACTCTTTAGATATACCGACCCAGACCCACCAATACTCTCACCAGACTGCACAATCGTGCGAGGATCTGGTGGTACAAATAAAACATAGGTAATAGCATCGCTGTGTCCGGTATCAAATACCACTCCTGTCGGCATGGTAAAGGCAAGTCCTTCAACTGGTTTAATGTGAGCGCCACTCGGGTCATTAAAAATATCCGGATTTGTGCGGCGCAAATTCTCACAATTATCTGAATAATCGTAGCGGAAAATACTGTACATCCTATTTTCGTAATCGAATTTCACCCCGTATCCACAGGATGTGATGCCACTATTTGCGTAAGTTGATATAGAAAGTGATTTTGCCTTTAAAATAATTTGAGCGATTTTTGCTTGTTCGACAAACAATACAATTCGTTGACGACTGTTATTGTTATAAACGAGCAAAAAACTTGAGAGCGTAGCAGTTACTGCTACCACAATCAAAATTTCAACCATCGTAAAACCGAGACGGCGAAAAATAGAGCGTGAGGTATAAAAACGCATTACTTTTATCATACAGTATTTTTTATTAAACCTTTAATTCACTCTTTATTTACCCCTTACAAAATTCCAAATAATCCAAAATATCCGGAAAGAATCTGACGACCAGCAAGAAAGACTATCAGTGTGGCAAGTGCAAAAAATGGACCAAATGCTACTGTCGACGCCCATGATTTTTTACCCGTGGCGAGTACCACCGCCCCCCATATTCCTCCAATCACAAAGCCGGTCGCTGTGACAAACAGTGCATCAGGCCATCCCAATAAAAACGATATCGCGATTCCCAACTTTACATCTCCCAACCCAATCCCCCGTCCTTTTGTCGCTAGTAACAACACCGCAAAAAAAATAATTATCGATACCAGTGCCACTAGTCGATTCAACAACACCCCCTCTTGCCACCCAAACAACAATGCGTACGGGCCAATTAACGAATGAACATATCCACTTCCCCACACTCCATATCCCTTGTACGCAATAGCCGAAAATCCTATTCCCACCAGAGCGATCACGATATTTATCTCGTCTGGAATGATGTGAAGTCTAATATCTACTAGCGTCATCAGTAGCAATAACTCAAATACACACACCCAGACTATGGCGGTGGCAAAAAAAAGCGGTGATGGGTAGTTGAAAAATTGATTGACGAGCGTGACGTATGGAATTCCGGCAAAAATACATCCCGACGCCAATTCGACTAACCAGTACTGATGGCTTAAGCGGGCTTTGCATCGCAAACACCTTCCGCGCCCTACAATAAAACTAAAGAACGGAAATAATTCAAACCATCGGAGCTGGCGATTACATCCATCACAACGCGATCTGCCTCCGATAACGGAGGCAGAAAGAATAAATTTGTCTGGATTATACCGCGTGGCAATAACGTTTAAGAAACTGCCGATCAGTGCACCGAATACAAATAACGCGATCCATTCCATGATTCTATAATGTGCGGACTAAAGCTGTACGCAGTAGACAGAAATTGCTTTACCACATGAGATGCCATTTACATCAACTTGGCCATCTTTTCCAAGCGAATCATTTAATACAGGGTTCGAACCATCTTCCAATGTTGCGCCCAGTACATAGGTTGAGCCATCAGAACTTACTCCGTACTGATACACGCGAGCTGGTGATCGCGGATCATCAGGAATATTATTAACACCGATACCCGCTCTGGTAAGAGCCGTCTTTAATTCATCAAACGTGGATGCGGTTGGATATGCGCCATTTTTGGTGAAATATAACTCCAATGAAGTTTGAATTTGGCGTAAATCGCTGATGCGACGAGCGTCGCGACCCTTCTGTTGGACGGGATTTAAGCCCACTAATGCAACCGAAGCCAAAATACCGATAATAGCGACAACGATGAGAATTTCGATAAGCGTAAACCCTCGACGAGAAAACTGTTTAATCATGAAAAAATAAAATAATTATATAAGTGTGTTCGACACGTGTATCTAGTATA
>CAZELH010000004.1:4043-8488 GCA_964513095.1 uncultured Candidatus Saccharibacteria bacterium | reverse complement strand
TATTGAATTGTGGAGGTGAGTTTGTAGAGCGGTACCAAGACTGAAGCAAAGAGTAATCCGACCAACAAGCCAATAACAATCATCAGTGCCGGCTGGATGAGATCGACAATATTGGCAATCGTGCTATCTGCTTCCCGTTCGTAGAATTTTGCCAATCGTGCAAACATTTTATCAATTTGTCCGGTTGCTTCACCAACTACCAACATTTGAGAAATCAGAGGCGGGAAATAGTCTGGGTACGCAGAAATGGAGGTTGACAACGGACGCCCTTGGCGCACTTCTTGTGAGATGTCGTTGAATAAATCCTGATAGAGCACGTTATTGATGGTTTGTCCCGCAATTTCAAGCGCCTGCGTTACCGGCACACCACCTTTGAGGAGCATCGCCATTACGTTTGAAAGCCGTGCCATCGTGAGTGGCAAATATACTTTTGAAAGTCCGGGGAGCTTTACCTTGATATCATCCCACAACGCACGCCCTT
Source organism: uncultured Candidatus Saccharibacteria bacterium (assembly GCA_964513095.1). Lineage (GTDB taxonomy): Bacteria > Patescibacteriota > Minisyncoccia > UBA6257 > 2-01-FULL-56-20 > JBDKGD01. Next base: position 8,007 of record CAZELH010000004.1, on the reverse strand, counting down.
CTTTTGATTGGAAATAGTCCAGCGCGACCACAATCACGATAATGAAGAGAATAATCACTACCGGCCACCACGTGCTTAAAAATACTCCTGTATCTATGAGAAATCGGGTAAAAAATGGCAACGCGATTCCTGATTGTTCAAAAATAGGACCAATTTGTGGGAATACAAATGTGATCATAATGAATGCCACTACTGTAAACAACCCAACCACAATAAACGGATAAATAAGCGCTGATCGTGCCTTTACTTTCAATACATATTCTTTTTCCATGTAATCCGCCAAAAAACCAGAAACCTCTTCTAGATTTCCAATAACTTCCGCAGACTTTACCATGCTTACGAAAAATCCGGAAAAAATATCCGTTTGACGTTCTAATGCTTGTGAAAAGGAAAGGCCAGCGGTCACGTCGTCATTTACCTGACCAATCGCCTGCTTCAGAGCAGGCTGTGTTGTTTGCTCATAGAGCGTTTTTAATACCGAAGAGAGCGGGAGGCGAGCCTCCAACAATGTTGAAAGCTGGCGAGTAAAAATCGTTAATTCTTTTGCGCTTACTCCGGAAAAATAACTGGCAATACGATCTGTAAAGCGGGTCTTTTCGGTTGACTCAAGCGTCAAGATAAAAAGACTATGTGACGTTAAAATTGTCGCGGCGGCTTCTTTGTTGACGGCTTCAACATAGCCTAACTGCAACTCCCCTTCTTTATTTTTTGCTTGATATTTGAAACGCATGAGTAATACAAGATTACGAGTTAACCCTCCTTCGTTAAAACTACGGAAGGGCGCGACGGGTTAAAGTGTTAACGAGTTAAGAAAATTATGCATCGTTCGCAATCGATACTATAAGTATACTACAAATCACCAATATTTTTTGATTATCCTAAAAACGCTCAAGCAAAATACGCAGTTCAGCAGGGTTCAAGGAGTAGAGCTCGGCGCTTTCTAAGGAAATTTCTTTGTTGCGTACCAAATTTACCAATGAACGATTGAGCGAAATCATCCCCTCCTGCAAACTGGTTTCAATGACCAAATCAATTTCATAAATTTTTCGTTCGCGAATCAAGTTTCTTATAGCGGGATTGACGATCATAATTTCTGTGGCAGGAATTCGTCCTCCGGAAATTCTTGGAATCAACCGCTGAGAAACAATTGCTACGAGCGTTGCGGATAACTGTGAAACAACTTGACCCTGTTGCTCCGGTGGGAATGAGTCGATGATGCGGTCGATTGTTTGAGACGCTGAGTTGGTGTGCAGTGTTGAAAATACCAAGTGTCCGGTTTCGGCGGCGGTCATCGCCGTGCCAATGGAACTGGCATCGCGCATTTCACCAACCATCACGACGTCGGGGTCTTGACGAAGTACGGTGCGCAATCCATCTTGGAACGTAATAACATCTGAACCAACTTCACGTTGCGAAATAATGCCTCTGTCTTGTGAGAAAAGATACTCAACAGGGTCTTCGATTGTAATAATGTGGTCTGTGCGCGAGTGATTTATTTCATCCAAAAGCGCCGCGAGTGTTGTTGATTTTCCATGACCCGCTGGCCCCACAATCAACACGAATCCCTGCGAAAGTTTGGCGAAGTCGTGCAAAATAGGAGACATGGAGAGTTCCTCGATGGTGCGAATTCGCGCAGGAACTAATCGGAGCGCAGCAGACAAAAATCCACGCTGATAAAATACGTTAACGCGAAAGCGCGCTTTATCTTCCAAGGCATAGGCAAAGTCAATTTGGCGTTCGGCAATTAATTTCTTTTTTTGTTCGGGGGTTAACAGTGCGTCAATTAATCCTTCGGCGACCTCGGGTGTCACCATCCCCTCTTTTTGTAACGGAACTAAAATTCCATCAACACGAATGGTTGGATGCGTGCCAACTGAGATGTGCAAGTCTGATGCGGCTTGTTTGGCGGTTGTTACGAGTAAACTTTTTAACTGATCAACGTAGTTTGACATGAGGGAATTATAGCACAGGGAGAAAAACAGCCACTAGCAAATAGGGTTTAGGGTATAGAAAGTACTAATAAAATATTTACATTGCGATTAAAATCACTAGTCATTCAACTCTCTTATACTCACTCGCTCCTTCGCTAAAACTACGGATGGACAAGCGGAGGGGCGTGGCGCGGGAATGACGGATTCGACTGCGCTCACCGCAGGCAAAAAATTTTTTACGTTTTAGGTTTTAGGTTTTACGATTCCCTAGATTTCCTCTGTTTCTTTTAATACTTCTTCCAAAGACACGATGCCAGCCAAGGCTTTGAGTACCCCATCTTGGCGCATCGTAAGACTGCCCTGTGAGCGCGCTGATTTTGCAATTTGAGGAAGCGTTGGTGTTTTGGCGATAATTTCGTCGAGTTCGTCAGTCATGCCAATGACTTCAAATATAGCGATACGCCCCGTCACTCCCTTTCCTTTACACACCGCACATCCGGTTGCGTGATATATTTGATATTTTTCCTGATATGTTTTTTTCAACGCCTCGGGCACATCGTGGAGTGTTTTTTCAATAACGTCTTTGAGGGTTGGGCTGGGATCTTCTGGTTTTTTGCAGTTGTCACACAACACCGATACCAGACGTTGCCCGATCATGAGATTCAAGGCAGCGGAAATCAAAAATGGTTCTATCTTCATATCAAGAAGTCGTGGAATCACGCCGGCGGCGTTATTGGTGTGCAATGTTGAAAGTACGATATGACCTGTTAAGGCGGCGTTAACCGCAAGGCCTGCTGTTTCAATGTCACGAATTTCACCAACCATGATAATGTCAGGGTCTTGGCGCAAAATTTGGCGCAGACCACTAGCAAAATCGTATCCGATTTCCGGACGCACTTGCGATTGATTTACCCCTGAAACAAAATATTCCACTGGATCTTCGAGCGATACAATGTTTACATCTTCTTTGTTTAATTGTTGTAAAAATGCGTAGAGTGTTGTGCTTTTTCCTGATCCTGTTGGACCGGTGACTAAAATCATTCCATATGGTTTTTGTAATCCTTTATTGATAATGTCCAAATTACTTCCAACAAGCCCTAACGCGTCAAAACTTTTTAGTCCTGTCGCGGAATCTAAAATACGAATAGCAACTTTCTCACCCAATGGCGTAGGAAACGTAGCGACGCGAAAATCTATCTCGCGATCAAATATCTTACTGCGAAAACGCCCATCTTGCGGTGTGCGCGTTTCATCAATTTTCAAATTAGAGAGAATTTTAATGCGTGAAATCACCAGCGAAGAAACTTCGGGTGGAAGATTAGCAACTTCTTTCAGGTCACCATCTACGCGAAACCTGACGCGCAAATAGTGTTGTTGTGGCTCGATATGAATATCAGATGCTTTGGCAGATACCGCCTCACGAAGCGTGTCGGCAACGATACGGATGATAGGAGCGTCCTCTTGGCGCGATGATCCTTTTTCCAGAGACACGAGATCATCACTTGATTTCAAATGGAGCGCTTGAATCGCCTCTTGTACTTCTGATTTGTACGGCGAATATTTGCGCATCATCTGTTGCCAATCTGAATACGAGACAATAACCACACCGAGATTCAGATGCGCTTCATGGGCGATAAATTTTAATGCTTCCTGCGCTTTCAAATCATCGGGTTGCACCATGCCAACCACTAACACGTTTTCTTTTTTTGAAAATGGAACAACCGCATACGTTCGCGCGGTTTCTTCGGGGATAAACGTCAGAAGTTTGTCGTCAAATGTGGTGAAGTCTATTTTTCGATATGGAATTTTAAAAACCTCCGATTTTATTTCGGCAATTTTCGCGTCATCTACCAACCGTTCACGCATAATAATTTCCTCTGCGCTTTTTCCCGAAACAATTACTTCTTTCTGCAATCGTGTCGCTGCCGCTTCATCGAGAATATTTCTCGTGCGGAGTAAATTTACCAACTGTTCGGTGGTCATATTAATAAGTATATAGCCACTAGGGTTTAGGGTATAGTGGATAGAAAAAA
>CAZELH010000004.1:0-3943 GCA_964513095.1 uncultured Candidatus Saccharibacteria bacterium | reverse complement strand
TCACGAAGCGCTGATGCGCGCGTGATAATGGTGTCGTTAAATTGAATCTGCGAGAGCGCGGTCGTGGTCTTTGGAAGCACCAAATCAATAGACATGGGACTCTTGAAAAAAATGAAGTACAATGCAGCGCCGACGATACCGAGGATGATAATCCAGATCAAAAAACTCACAATACTACTTGTAGGGGCGCTTCTTTCTTGTTCAACGATAATAGCCATAAATGTTTATTTTGTTGTTTGATAATACGTTGTAGCCGTAATATCTACGGCATATCCATCGACTTCATTTTTTACTGATGGAGCAAGAGCAATATTTTTTACATCCATCACGCGCACATTATTTTCTATATTTCCTAAAAATGTTTTCACGTCGTTATAACTCCCGCTCACCCGAACTTGAAATGTAAGTGTGCCTACGGGTCGTCGAACGTTTTCTGCTTCTTTCGCTTTCGTTGAAGATGCGGAAGCCGCCGCAACAGGACTGTTGGCAACCGAAAACGACTGCACCTGTAAATTGCTCGACAAAGCAAGGGTATTTATTTGAGCGATAATACTAGCAACGTCTGGTCCTACCGGCATTGCCACTGATACTAAGTGTTGCGCTAATACTTTGTCATTATATGAATTGACCAACTGGTTAATTTTTTTGATATTTTCTTTTTGTTCCGCTACAAATTGCACTCGCTCATCACGCTCCCCTTTTAATTGCATTGTCGTTTGATACTCGGATTGAATAAATGTGAAATACACCACTGCCGCAGCTGTTAAGAGCATAAGCGACAACACAATACTGATAAATCTTTTTGTTCCTTGTTTCATCATCGCGTTGGTGTGGGTGCTGATTGTGACGACTGATTGGTTTGCGCAGGAGCAGTGCTTGTTGATTGGGTATTTGCTGATGGTGCGGATGGCTGAATGGTGCCTGTACTCGTCTGCCCGCCGAGCGTCTGCACTCCAAAGAATGCGGGCTTCATAAAGAGCGTTACATCAAATTGCCACAATCCTTTTGAATTCACATTGACATTACTAAAGGTTACTCGAGAAACGTCACTTGTTTTATCTTGAAAAATTTTGAGTTGCTGAGAAAAATCAGCGAGGCTTCGGGCCGCCCCCGATAGCGCGATTTGCCCACTAGCGGTATTTACTGTCATGTGTGAAAAAAAGACAGAAGACAATGTGGCGCTTTCCAACCATGGAAATACCTGCGCTGTGGTAATGTGCTTGTCGAGCACACCATTTAAATTTTGGAGTTGAGAATAAAACGCGATTAATTTATCCTGTTGGTCGACTGGGATTTGCACTGCGAACGCTGCGATTTCTTTTTTCTTTTCTTCGTTTTGGGCTTTTAAATATGTTTGATATCCGAATTTCATACCGCCATAAATACCGATGCTCAATAGAAACATCGTTGTTGAAAACATCAAAAGTTGCCCAAACCACCCTGGGCTTCGCGCATCGCTGGGTCGCCTACTTAATTGTTCGACTGAATTTATGGGAAGAGCCATTGTGATAAAAAATTATAAATTAGGAGATGGTGAGCATAGGAGTTAAAAATAAATTATGTAAATTCTTTTAGCACTAATCCAAAGGCAACCGAAAAGAGCGGGGAAAGATCTTGCACAACTGGAGCGAGAGCGCTCGGATATTCGAATTTAAAAAATGGGGCTGCGCGAACGACGGGAATATTGAGTTGTTGCTGGGTGTATTTTTCAATACCCGTTAAATTTGCTCCTCCGCCCGCAAGGATAGCACGCTCGATTTTTGCTCCTTTGGGAAACTGCGTCTGGTAATTGTAAAAAGCCTTCTTCACCTCTGATAGTATAACATCTAGAAACGGAAGCATTATTGTGGATAATTCGTAGTTCGGTCCTGTGCCAACAATTCCTCGCTCTCGTTTTAGGTCTTCAGCGCGCAATGGCGAAATGTGCAATGAACTTGCCAGCGACTGCGTAATAGATGCGCCGGCAAAATCCGTCTGACTAATAAATTTCAATCCTCCCGCTTCGGCAAAAATCACACTCGTCGAACGACTTCCAATATCAATAACAACCGTTGGCGTTTTGTCGCTCCCAACTAGTGCACGAATAGTGCTGAGGCCTTCAATTTCCAGTGATTGCAATTTGAGTCCAGCAAGCTTACAGATGTTTTGATACGTGCGAATAGTTTCTTGTGGAACAGAAATAAGAAGAATCTGCTGATGTTTAAACCCTTTGTCATCTTGATATTCCCCCACTTTTATCCAATCAAGTGCAACTTCACTAATGGGAAGCGGGATGTACTGTTTCGCTTGATAGATTAATGCTTGTTCAAGTTCCGATGGTTTTAGATCGGGAAAATCAAGCACCGTAGTAAACGCGGCGAATGTTGGCAACGATGCAAAAACCACATCGCTTCCGGGCTTCATTTTTGCAAGCAACGACTTCAACATTTCAGCAGCGTCTGTTTCAAATAATTTAAAACTGCTTGTCTGCAAGACTCGATTTGCTCGCACCAAATGTCCGGTGGATTCTAAAAATCCATAATTTACCACTTGTGGCAATTGTTTTCCCGCTTTTACTTCGGCGATTTTTATCGATGTGGTACCAATATCAATTCCCAGATAACTGGGAAATACTTGTTGGCGAAGTGACGTAAAAAGACCCATGCATATAGTATACAATGAAAGAAAGAATCGCGCCGTTCTTGATTGATTGCTTTTTATCACTCTTTTATCACTGCATGAAAATTTTTTCTTTTCTTTCGCCAATTGTTAATGTATTTTTTCCGCGCGTCTGTTGTCATTGCTTGCACATTCTCACTCAAGAAGAGCGTGGTTTGTGCGCAGAATGTTTTTCACGTGTCACCACTCACACTACTTTTTTCTGCATGGTCTGCCACGCCCGCGTTCCCACCACTATACCACCGTGCCATCCTCGCGCTTCAATTCTTTTTTCCGCGGCGACAGAGTATAGCGACCCACGCGTTCGCGCACTCATTACCGATCTAAAATTTAACCATATTCCTGACGCTGGCGTGGCGTTGGCGCGATTTGCCCGCACAACATTGTCACATCTTGGTCTTACTGCCACTAATACCGTTATCGTCCCAGTGCCACTGGGACGAAGAAGACGTATGGAGCGTGGGTACAATCAGTGTGAAGTTATTGCTACTCATATAAGCACTGGAAGCGGTATTCCCACCTGCTCTTCAGCCCTCATCCGCACGCGTGAAACGGTTGCGCAAAGTGGACTCACTGGCGCAGCGCGAGCAAGTAATGTAGCCGATTGCTTTACGCTCTCTCCGCATACAGAAAGAATGGTGTCTGGAAAAATAATTCTGCTTCTTGACGACGTTTCAACAACCGGCGCCACCTTAACTGCCGCGACTCATGCCCTCTCTGGCGCGCGCCCAAAAAAAATTGTCGCGTTCGCCGTGGCACGGGCGTAAAAAGCATATACACAATTTCACTCACGAAATGATATACTAAACATATCTATGCGTAACGAACTTGAAGTTACATGGGAAGCTCCAGAATATGAGTACCGTGAAAAAGAAGTTGGCTGGTACTGGAAGACGATCATCGTCGCGACGATTATGATTGCGTTGGCGGTATGGCAAAAAAATATTTTGTTCGTGATTTTTTTGGTGGTGGCGGAGATTATGATTATTGTTTTTGGAAATCGCCCACCGGAGATTGCTACGTTTCATATTGGCGAGAAAGGATTTCGAATTAACGACAAGGTCTTTTACCCATATACCCATTTGGAAAGTTTCAGCATTATCATCCACGAACATTCCCAGTGGGACGACTTACTTTTTCATACCAAGCATCGACTCAACAGCATTGTTCGCGTAAAAATTCCAAAAGATATGCTGGCGAAGGCGCACCGATCACTCTCTCTGGTGTTGGAGGAAACGGTTCACGAGGAAACATTTATTGAAGCGTTGGAGCATTTTTTTGGATT
>CAZELH010000003.1:0-35260 GCA_964513095.1 uncultured Candidatus Saccharibacteria bacterium | reverse complement strand
AGAAATCCCGTTATTACTAAAAATATTTTTACCGGCGAAATCCATAAAAACCGGTCGGTGATTTTTTTTATTGATATAATTTCTAAAAGCGCATACAGCGTAAGCAACGCGATGGGAAAGTGGACTAAGAGTGGGTGGATATTCATATAAAGAAAGCATACCATCCCATTGACTTTTTTTCCATTACTTTGTCTTCTACGGAACTATGCGCTACTATCTTCACCATGGATATTGCGACTATTGCGAAAAAATATATACAACCAGCTCCTTCAACGGTTGGGGTATATTTGTTTATGAATGGCAACACACCGATCTATATTGGGAAATCGGTACACATTAAAGCCCGTCTGAAAAGTCATTACGAGAATGCGAAAATTGACGCAAAAGAACGCGCTATTTTTGAACATACTACCCGCATCACCTATATCCCGACTGAAAATGAATTTTTATCACTTCTCCTTGAAGCGTCTTTAATTAAAAAACATCAACCCCGTTACAACGTTATTTGGCGCGACGGAAAAAGCCACCTGTACATCAAAATAACAACCGGCGAGCAGTATCCGAAACTATCGCTGTGCCGCAAAGAAGATGACGGTCGCTCCACGTATTTTGGACCATTTTCCGGAGTCCGTGTTGCCGAAGGACTGCTTCGCGAAATTCGCTCGATTACTCCGTATTGCACGCAACCCAAAATAGGGCGCCCCTGTTTTTATTCAAAAATTGGATTATGCAATCCGTGTCCGAGCGCGATAGAAAAAATCGAAGATGCCGGAGAACGAGCTCGCCTCACAAAACAGTACCGCCGCAACTGTGCGATTGTTATCTCTATTTTGCGTGGAAAAACAACAATGGTGCTGAAGGCACTTACCGCGCAGATGAAAGATCTTTCTGCTCGCCACTTGTTTGAAGATGCTTTGGCGGTTCGCAATCGAATCTTTCGCTTTCAAAAACTTATTGGAGAACGGCTTAATTTCGATAACCCACATGCGGATACCTTCTACCGCGCGAACCCCCACGCGGGAGCAATTATTTTAGAACGATATCTGCGACAATTTTTCCCCGACATATCCGCACTTACCCGCATTGAGTGCTTGGATATTTCAAACACCTCACAGCGGGAAATCGTGGGCGGACTGGTTGTGGCAACAAATGGAGAAATCGATAAAAGCCAGTACCGAAAATTTCGAATACAAAACAAAACGGTGAACTCTGATTTTGATGCTATTGAAGAAGTGGTGCGTCGGCGGTTTGTAAAAAAAGAATGGCCAGTGCCACAGCTTTTTCTCATTGACGGTGGTGCGCCGCAAGTCCGCCGCGTATTAGCTGTTTTTCACGATATAAACATCACTGTTCCCGTCGTTGGAATAGCAAAAAACCCCGACCGCCTTGTGATTGGCGCCCGAGATTTATCAACGATAAAAATGTCTCTTTCGGATCCCGCGTTTAATCTTATCCGTCATTTACGCGATGAAGCTCACCGATTTAGCAAGAAATACCACACTCACTTGCGCGATAAAAAATAAACGTATCGCATTAGTCCCGAAAAACCCCAATCCCTGCTTCGGGATCATGGACCAAATCGTGCGCGGTTTTATCTGTTGCTTCTTTTGAGGTAAAGCGTGGTTTGTAGCCGAGTGCTTTTATTTTAGAATCATCAAATTCATACGTCGCGACATCACCGGGCCATGCGGGAGCGCCGGTGTATTTGATATCTATTTTTTCAATTCCTTTTTCTTTTAATAATGCCCCGAGAATTTCATTGACTGATACCAATGGTGTGTTTCCTACGTTATACACATTAATAAGATCCGTCCCTTTGCTCCAACCCAACATAATTGCATCAACAAGATCGAGCACGTAAATATAGGGTTTTGCCTGTTTACCATCTTGCGCCACAGTTATTTGCGTCGGATCTGCTTTCAAAAACCGCAGGAAATTTACAAATACGCCGTGCGTTCCCCGAGGACCGCAGACATTGGGGAATCGAAAGATCCACGTTTGAATATTGTTTACATTCGCAAATGCATAAATAAAAGCCTCAGATGCTAACTTCGCGGCGCCGTAGTTTGACTCAGGCATAAGCGGACCACTTTTTTCCGAGATCAACCCACTAAGACTTCCGTACATCGCGGAGGTTGAGGCAAATACTAGTTTTTTCACGTCCCACTTTTTCATTGCTTGGAGCACGGCGTAGGTTGTTAAAAAAGTATTTTTGTAATCAACACTGGCATCATGCGAACCTGCTCCAATATCGGAATTGGCGGCAAGATGAAAGACGCATTCGGGTTTGAAGTTTTCAAATACTTCATCCATCTTTTTTTCATCAGCCACGTCTGCTTCTATAAAACTAAAATTTTGATTGTCCGTATTATGCTGAAAATGTTTTTTTGTTCCTAATGTAAAATTATCAACGGATAACACCGTATGACCATCTTTTAACAGTCTGTCTACAACGTGCGAGGGTATAAAACCCGCTCCACCAGTAACGATTATTTTCATATATACACTATACTACCATTTTTCCTAGTTTGAAAATAAAGAACCCTCGCACCCCAACCCATTGTTCTTTTTTTGCCATTCGGATTGAATTTTTGCGCCATATCGTATATATTATTCGGTATATCGTCAATACTTGTACCTATGAACGTTCAGCTCAAAACAAAAGCGCTTGCGGTTTTTTTAGGAGATATTTTTTTCTTATACCTCAGTCTTTTTGTGACTCTCCTTTTGCGATCCGGTGGACATCTGTCTTCTGATATCCTTGCCACTCACCTGCCACCATTTACCATCATTTTTTGCTTTTGGTTGTTGGTTTTTTATATTGCTGGACTCTATGATGTTCATCGGATGCGCAATAGCGTTGATTTTTTTTCTTCCCTCTTTGTTTCCATTTTTATCAATGTCTTTTTTGCGATTGGTTTTTTTTACGCATTCCCCTCTTTTGGCATCGCGCCAAAAACCACCCTCTTGGGATTCGTCATCGCTTTTTTCCTCATTGAAGCATTCTGGCGACGAGGCTTTAATCGATTTGTTACTCACCGTGCAATAAAACTCCCTGTTCTTATTTTAGGAGCTACCAAAACCACGTTCGCGCTGGCAGATTTTATTACTGAAAATCCCCACCTTGGATACACCCTCGCCTCACACATCACCACTCCCCTTGAATCAGACCACCTCCGCCAGCTCCTGTTAACGCATCAGGTGGCAGTGGTTGTCATCCCTGAAAATTTGGCCGCCAACACTTCTCTTGCGCACACACTCACCGATGCGGTAGTGCGCGGGGTTGAAGTCCATAGTGAAATTGTTTTTTACGAACATATTTTACGGCAGATTCCTCTGGCGAGTGTTACTCCCGCATGGTTTTTTGATGTCGCTTTCAGCAGTCCTACGCTATACGATCAATTCAAACGGGGGGTTGAACTCTGTGGCGCTTTTCTCCTCCAGATCATTGTTTTTCCTCTGGAAATTTTACTGGCGATACTCATATTTATCACTTCTCCTGGTCCTGTGTTTTATAGTCAGTTGCGGATGGGAAAGCACAACCGCGTATTTCGATTATACAAATTTCGCACTATGCGTGTTGACGCGGAAAAAAATGGCGCACAATGGTCAAGTGGTGCCAATGACCCAAGAGTGACTGCGATTGGAAAGCTGTTGCGATATACTCATCTCGATGAGTTACCCCAACTCTTTAACGTTTTGCGCGGTGAGGTTGCGTTTGTGGGGCCCCGTCCTGAACGTCCGGAAATAATAGAGAACATTGCGCCACAGGTGCCGTTTTATCATATGCGCCACATGGTCACTCCGGGGATTACCGGATGGGCGCAGATTAATTTCAAGAAGGATCAAACGATCGAAGATGTAAAAACAAAACTGCAGTATGATCTTTACTATATAGAACATCGTTCATTCTTGTTTGATATCGCGATTCTCATTCGCACCATACGCTCATTTTTTATTAATATGTAGTTTGTATTCGCACCCCTACTCCCGTCTGTGTACCCACCCCCCCTACTATCATCTTATGTGGAAAAATATTTTACGATTCTTTTTTAAAAACCAAACAACCGGTCAGACAATACTCAAAAATTCTTTTTGGTTGTTTTGGGGCAATATGGTTTCCCGTTTTATAAAATCACTCATTATTATTTATGCGGCGCGCGTTTTAGGGGCGGCTGGGTGGGGCGCGTTTTCGTATACCTTGAGCCTTGCGGCGCTTTTTACTATCTTTATTGATTTTGGTATTAACGGACTTATTACTCGCGAGTCTTCGGGTGAAAACGCTCACCGTCGTGATTCATACTTTGTCACCGCTCTTGCGATAAAATCCGTCTTTTTGGTTTTTGTACTTTTGGGAGTATTTTTTATCGCCCCTTATTTCGTTCATGAAGATAAAATTTTAAACCTCCTTCCGCTGATGGCTTTGATTGTTGGGTTCGATAGTTTGCGCGACTTTGGAGCCGCGCTTTCTCGCGGTTTTGAAAAAATGGAAGTTGAGGCGGTTATTCAAATAGCTACCAACACTCTCATTGTTGTGGCTGGATTTGTCGCTCTGAAGATTTCATCCACCGAACAATCGCTGGCTTTAGGGTATGCCATTGGTACTGGCGTTGGCATGGTGCTCGCCTTTACCCCTTTTACCGCGTACTTTAGAAATTTTCGAGCGAAATTTTCACTTGGATTAGTTCGCTCAATCCTTGCCCGCAGTTGGTCATTGGGAGTGATGAGTTTACTGGGCTCCCTGCTTATCAACACCGATATGATTATGATTGGCTGGTACCGATCACTGGAAGAAGTCGGCATTTACAGTGCCGCCAATCGCATCGTTCAGTTGGTCTATATTTTACCCGCCCCTATTGCCACCGCTTTTTTCCCACAACTTGTTCGTGCTTTTGAAGATCCGAAACGGTTTTCGTTTATTTTACAAAAATCATTTTCAATACTCACCCTTCTTTCTGTTCCCTTTACCATTGGTGGCGTGTTACTGTCGGGACCAATTATGCAATTTTTGTATGGGACTAAATATGATGCTGGCATTATGAGTTTCCTCATTTTGAATCTTACGTACGTTCCCATCTTTTTTGGCATCAGCATGAGCAATGCTCTGTTTGCTACTCGACGAGAACAGACACTCCTCTACACTGCTCTGTTTTCTTTTATTGGAAATTTCACCTTAAATCTCATCCTTATTCCTCGCTTTGGCATCAACGGATCAGCAATGTCCACGCTTATCAACCTTACCCTCAATTGGATATTAATGATGTACCTGTTGAAAAAAAATACATGGCGAACAATATTTTCGGGAGCGCGCAATATCTTTATTTCGGGATTTGTCATGGGAATTGTCATCTTGGCTTGTACCCATTTTTCGCTTCATGTCGTTGCGACTATTGTCATTGCTTCAGGCGCATATTTCTTGGTATTGCTGGCATGCAAAGAAAAAACGATTTTTGAGACATTTGGATTCCTGCGAAAAGGGATAACCTAATACATTGCACTGTTTGTTATTTGACAGAGTGGTATCCTTTCTGGTATTTTACGGCTAGCTTTTCGCTGGTTACTCAACCGGCTCTGTTTGAAAATCAACAAACTTTCACCTCTCAATCACCAACACGAATCTTAAGGAGGTTCAATTTTATGGGAGAACTGGGTATAATTTCTCAAACGCCTGGCAACATAGCAACAATAATTTCTGGTGGAACAAGAAAAGGGATTCCTGAAAAAAAACTCGACCGCTTTTGGCAAGTTGATTTTCCAGAAAACGCTGATCAACCAGAAACTTGCGTGTTTGTAAAAAGGACACAGGACGAAGTTCCCGATTTAGCATTGGAGGGTTGGAGGGTTTTCCATAACAAATTCAGCCCGTTTGCGAACCATTATGTCATTATTCCAAAATCTTGCTTACCCAAGAGTATTGGCTATACGCTCAATGGAATCGCTGGGATTCGGGATTCTCTTGCGATGACAAAATCGATTATTCAATCTCATCGTACTGATATGTTTTATGGGGTTCACCAAGGTCCTCTTGCTGGTCAAAATGAACCTCATCTTCATTTTCATTGTTTAGAGCCAGTGCTCTTTCAAAAAAATCTTCTCGCAACTGAAACCCATTTGACTGTAATCCAAACTAAGCAGATTAAAGTTACCGTCGATGGTGTCAATACCGGTCAGATATATTTTTTTCCCACCGCCCATCCTTCACCCAATGGCTTGGATTACCTGCCCGAACTGATATCAGAAGTCATTTCCTTGTATGCTCAAAAATTTATTAGCAATCAAGGAATGCCTCCGCAGTATAGAGTATCGGTTCGAATCAACGGTAACGGTGATTTTTTGTATGGTACCTACGTTCCCAAATTGAACAATCAAGGAATTACCGAGGATATCCCGCCAACTGAAGGGGCTCCATATGCACTGAGCTGGACACATGAAGATACGTATTTTCGTTTGAAAAGTTGATTGGTTAGTTGTTGCCTCGATTTGAAATTTGTGTTTTTACACTTTTTAGCCCACCTTATAAATAAGGTGGGCTATTTTTTATTACTCTTATCATACATTCTTATATACCGAGGATGGCAACAATACTGGAGATACTATCCACTCGATGATGCGGATTGCACTCATCTCCTTCGCCAGCATTAAATTCGTTATCGACGAATATCGTTGTAAATCCACCTGCCCGTCCCGCTTGTATATCGGTCTTACTATCGCCGATAAAAAATGAGTTTGCGATATCTAAGTCAAACTCCTGCGCGGCTTGCAACAACATTCCGGGGCGTGGTTTGCGACATTCACATCCATCATCCTTTCCATGAATACAAATGTACACTTTATCGATACAATTATTAGTTGCGGTGTCCATATATTCATGCATCCTCTTTAATTCTTCTATCGACAAAAATCCTCTGGCGACTGCCGCTTGATTTGTCGCAACCAGTATTTTATATCCGGCTTTCTTGGCTCTTTCCATCAACTCAACAATTCCTTGAACGATTTTTATATCTTCGACTTTAAGAAGATACACGCCTCGAGGTGTTCCCGCAAAAATAACTCCGTCTCTATCAAGAACAATTGCTTTATTTTTCATACCCATCTCCTTTTTTTGACTCATAGTCCTGATACCAGTTTCTGGCGAAAGCATACTTTTCCGGTGTTCCAATGTCAAGAATTTCACCTTCTGCGGGAATAGCAAATAGAGAAAAACCTTTTTTATATATACTAGGCATCACTTCTTTATCAAGATGTACAGCAGTATCGGCAGGAATAAAATCTACTATTTTCTTAGATAATACGTATAGTCCGGAATTAAGGTATAAATCATCATCAAAAAAATCATTGATTTCGTGAGGTCTTGGTATCATCTCCTTTATTTTGCCCGTTTTTGTTTCGATTCTTAATAAATCACCATTTTGTGGGTGATCACCTCTTTTCAATACAATCGTTGCTAATCCTTCATTTTTTTCATGGATTGTTACTAGCGGTCGGAAATCTAAATTAAATAATTCGTCTCCGTACATAAATACGAAAGTGTCGCTCAACAAATCTTCTACTTTTTTTATTGCTCCCGCGGTATCCATCAACCGTTCTGATTCATCGCTGTAGGTAATTGATACTCCGAATTTTTCACCAGTGCCAAAGTATTCAATAATTTTTTCGGGGAGATAATGAAGGTTGATGATAAAATTGAAAAACCCCTGATCCCGCAGTAACTCTATCGTGTGCTGAAGGAGTGGCTTTCCTGGGGCAATCTCTACCATTACTTTGGGAATCGTGTTGGTTATGGGGCGCAACCGCGTGCCCATTCCTGCCCCCAAGATAAGAACCGTATAGTTTCTATACTCTTTTTGTGCCATCGATTTATTTTCCACTTCGAATTACCAACTCATCGAAATAATTCTTAAAATACTTTGTCATCATATGCATTACCACATCGTGCACGCCTTCTACTAACTCATACTCTCCTTTTTCCGTCGTCACAACGATTTTCGCATCAGCAAGTTGGGCGAGTTTGCCACCGTCAAAACCAGACACTCCGATCACGGGGACATGGCGAGATTTTGCTAATTCAACTGCTTTTATAATATTGGCGGAATTTCCTGAACTCGATATGGCGATGACGCAGTCTGCGTCTTGGAGGTAATTCTGTAATGGGCCGGCAAAAATCATATCAAACCCTACATCATTTCCCCATGCGGTTATTTCTTCATCGGTGGTTGGGACACGGATCGCTTGAAACCGTTTTGTATGCTTGTCGAGATTATGACTAAAGACTGTTTTGTTAAAATCACTTACCCAGTGAGTCGCCAATGCCAGCGATCCCCCATTACCAAATGCGTACACTCGGCCATCCTGCTCAAATGTTGCCTGCAAGATATTTAAGGCTTTTGCGATTTCTTTTTGTGGAAGCGCGCGAATTGCCTCTATCGATTTATCTGAAAATTGTTGTATATATTTTTCCATCATAATCGTTTAAGAGAAATTGGTATGCTGTTGATCTCCGTTAAAAATAATTTCTGCTCCCGATTGCACTAATTTTATTGGAATTTCTACAAATCCTTCCGCTTGATTTACCCTCGCCATTTCCATCATTGCGTCTCGTATTGCCGATTTTTTTTCAATCGGTGATAAAAAAAGTATGCACCCTCCTCCGCCGGCTCCTAAGATTTTTCCTCCCCATGCTCCCGCTTGCATACCCGCTTGATATAAGTCATCAATCAGCGTTGACGAAACGTTAGAAGCGAGTGTTTTTTTCATCTCCCATGCGTTTTGCAACATGACCCCTAAGCCATGAAAATCAGCGGACAGTAATCGCGTTTTAAATTCATCTACCGAATGAGCCATTGCTTTTAAAGTTTCAAACTTTTTGTCGATGTTTGCTTTCTGCTCCGTTAAGACACTTGCGGCGTCTCTGGTAATTCCCGTAAAAAATAAGGACATATGATCTTCAAGTCCGAGCCTGGTCTGAAAATCAATTAAGACTGGCTCGACCGATACCGTGTCGTCTGGATTAAATGTTATGACGTTAAACCCACCAAAAGCGGCTGCGTATTGATCTTGTTTTCCTATTGGCTCTCCTACCAAATCTATCTCAAGCCTACTGGCAGCTTCCGCGACGTCTCTGGTGCTTATTTTTTTTCCCTGATACGCATGAAGGGCTTTAATAAGCGCGACAGAAAAACTTGACGATGAACCCAATCCGGTTTTTGTTGGCAGTGGCGCAAATGATCCAATTTCAAGACCGTTGGTAATGCCCATGTCATAGAGAGCGGCCTTTATGCGCGTGTTTTGTAATTTTGCAGGATGATCTACTGTTTCAGAAATCGAATAGCGCGCCGATACCTTTTTTACCAGTGGCGTTCTATTGATTGCGATGTATACAAACTTATCGATAGCAGTCGATATTACTTTTCCGGGATGTTTGTGATAAAACGAAGGTAAATCGGTTCCCCCACCCACAAAACTAATTCGCATCGGGGCACGTGACAATATCATAGTACCTTCATGCTATTGGAAGCTCGAAGTCGTGTCAAAGGATTGTCAAACTTTTATATTTTCCGTTTAATACTTGATAAAAAATGGTGCAAATTTTTTCGCACAAACTCTGGAAACAATGAAAAAATCCACTGTCCCGCATTTAATAGGAACGCAAAATAAAAATATGGATACTCATTTCGGTGAGTTGTAATAAATTTTAATATTGTTTGAGCCTGTTTTCTTTGATACTTATATGAGTTGTTTTGACCCGCCGATAAATACGCGGTTGAATATTCTGGAATATTATATAGTTTCCCTCGGTTTCCTAATTTCAACCATAAATCCCAATCTTCGGCGAAATCCCAATTACTATACCCTCCCACCGCACGAGCACTTTCTTTTCGAAACAACACCGTGGTGTGCGAAAATGGATTAGCAAATAATGCTTTTTTTCGAATATCCGCGTCTTCTTGATGTTTGAGATATCTGTAGAGCTCTTCGCCTTTTTCATTTATTACAATCATCCCCGTTCCCACCACTACATATTCTGGATTTTTTTCTAAAAAATCATACTGCTTTTGCAATTTTTTTGAATCTAGCCAGTAGTCATCGTCATCGAGTCGCGCAATATATTTCCCTTTCGCTATTGCGATTCCACTGTTTAAATTTTTCGGTAAGTCTGGGTACTGATTAACCGCATTTGTTATCACCACAATTCGCTCATCTTGTATCGCCCATTTTTTTACTATTTCCGGTGTTTCGTCTGTTGAAGCATCGTCTATAATGATAAGTTCCCAATTTGCATAGGATTGATCTAAGACGCTCTTGATTGCGCGCGGTAACAGCTTCGCCCTATTGTAGGTCGGAAGAATGATTGAGATGCCTACCTCTTGTTTTGTATTATCCATATTTCTTTAATTTTATTCTTTGCCGAACCATTCGGATAGTGGCAAGGAGTGGAATATACTGTTCGCCGTATGCGTACCAGAGCTTCAGCTTGTGCAACAATAGTATTTTATTTGCATTGAGTGTGACTCTTTTTTCGGCTGACATTTTATCTATCGTGTTTTTAACCAAGTCATATGTTGTTTTTTTGCGTTCCACCTCTCCCTTTCTACTGTACGAGAGGCTCGACGTTCGCATCCGATATTTGGCAAGCTTTTCGGCGATAAAATGGATACGCACTCCCGCATACGCCCAGCGCAACCAACACTCCCAATCTTCTGATTTTTTAAATGAGAGATCAAATGCTCCATATTTTTCAAAGACATTTTTGCGAGCAACAATTGATAGTGGGTTTATGAAATTTTTTTTCAGTAGCTGAGGCAAGACCTGTTCTTTTGAATAGTATTGGTATTGCAAATCATGCATTTCATGTGGTGTGTGCTCATAAAAATGCCAGATTCCGCAGTACACGACATCGCATTCTGGATGCTTTTGTAAATATGCTACCTGTTTTTCTAATTTTTCCGGCAGAAACATGTCATCGCTATCCAAAAGGGCGATGTATTCTCCTGATGCATTTTTTATTCCGGTATTTCGAGCTGCCGATAATCCGGCATTTTCTTGATAGAGATACGTGATATGCGGATGCTCTTTTTGGATATTTTGTATAATTTCGCGTGTATCGTCCGTTGATCCATCGTCAATCACGATAATTTCCGTGTTTTTATAGGTTTGATTTACCGCAGAGCGCACCGCTTCTTCAATATACGCCCTTCCATTAAAACTGGGAATAATTACTGATACCTTACCCTTATTGGGCGTCGTCATTTCATTTATATCTCCTTCTTTGTTTTTTCTTTTAAGAACTCAGCTATTGGCTTAAAGCTGCGCTCCCAAAAAATATTTGGAAATGGATTTATATCAATAACCTTTCCGTCAGCAAAATCCACACTGTATAATGCTAATTCCGTTATATTCCCTATCTGGGCTGCGATACTGGCTAATTGTGGGTCAAGTGGGAACTCTCCGTGCAAATTCTTTTTTTCATATAATTCAAACGAGTCGTTTTTCGCCGTTTGAAACATATCCTTCCCCACAACAAAGATGGTATCTATATACCCCTTCGGCAACGCAATCCATTCTTCTAAAAATATCATTCTATCGTGAGCGTGAATAGGACGATTCTCTAGAAGCACAACGAGGTTGTCTTCCCCGTTTCTTACTTTTAATATTTTTCTTTCCCATGAAACTGCACAGTTACTGGCTGGGCCATAGAAAAAGTCTGGAGTGGGAATATTGTTTTCTAACAACTTTTTCTTAACCCATAATCTGTCTGAACAATTTCTAATACTACTCAAACTATTAAATATTGGCACATTAAACACTTCCAAAGCCGTTATGAGATCCTTAAAAAAATCGTCCTCTATGCAATGAAGATATAATACCGCGTCGGGTAACGAGTGCATGAGATCGAGGGATTTAATAAAGCTTCGCAAATCTTCTGGTCTTTCTATGGTAAAACCTCCTTCTTTTTCTAAGTATTCACTTAAAAATCTTGAATCTCTGTTTCCCTTTTTAAGAGGATCGAGCAGTAGTATTTTCGGTTTTTTATCTTTTTCCATTTTTTTCAATTGTACTCACAGCGCGCCTTTTGGTCAATTTGTTAAATATTTTTTTTGTTGTATAATCTGCCTAGCTCGTCACTCTATAGACCTTCTCGTCTATTTACGTTCTTTCACAATTTTCACAGGAGGATTTATGATCTCTTTTTTCAAACTCATTCGTGTTCTTTTACTCTATCCACTTCCCTCACCTTCATCTCCGAGTCATTTTGAAGCTCTTTCGGTTATCTACCCTGGTCGTGCCGCCGAAGATGCTGGCTATGATGTTGAGTATTGGGATGCTCGACTGGATAGCGAAAAAGAGTTGTTTGAAATGGCTGCTTCCTTTGATGTTTTTGGGATTAGCTCATTGTCTGGCTTTCAGCTGGGAGAATCAATGAGAATTGCCAAGAAATTGAAAACTTTATTTCCAGAAAAACCGATTATCTGGGGTGGGGTTCACGTAACCTTTCAGCCTGTTGCTTCACTTGAAGAACATATCGTTGACTACGTAGTTTTGGGAGAAGGAGAACGTCGATTTGTTCAACTCCTCAACTCACTGCGTGATGGAAATGATATTTCAAACATTGATGGGGTCGGATTCAAAAAAGAAAGTGCTCAAGTTAATGAATCGAGTTTGCGTATTTTTAAACAAAATCGTTTACCGATTCTTAATTATGGAGCACATTTTACCGAAGTACCGAACTCAAAAATGAAAGGCCGTATCGAACTTCATGATCCTGATGGGTGTTATAATGGTCATATACACATCAAAAGACGCGGGCAAGCACTCGATCTTGAACGTGAATATGTCCATCCTGTTTCCACAAAAACAGCGCGACTCTTTTTGGCAGCCGCGAAGCGAAATCAAATGAGCTTTCCAGATGCTCGAGGATGCGCATGGAGTGGAACTTCCTGCAAGTTTTGTTCGGTAGAAGGACAATACACTGCATTTTCAGATACCACGGGTAAATCATCGGCACCGTATCGATGGATACCATTTGAATTTTGGGAAAAAGATATTCGAGCAATTCATGCTTTATATCCTTTTACCTATTTGGAGGTTGAACATGAAAATGGAACGCGATGGATACAAGACTGGCGATACGCCGAACTCTGCAAAGAATTAGGCATCGGGTATCACGTTCATTTACGCAGTGATCAACTGAAAAAAGATTCGGTGGTTAAAAAATTGGCAGATACTGGGTGTGTCCGAGTTCATGTTGGAGCAGAATCAGGAGATCAACGGACGCTTGATTTGATGAGTAAAAATGAAAAAGTTGAAGATCACTACGCTGCCGCTAAACTTCTTGGGAAGTATGGCATCGAAATGATCTGCACATGGATCATTGGTACTCCGGGAGAAACTGTTGAGGGAATCATCAATACTCTTCTCGCAACTGATATTATTGCCTCACTTCTTCCATTGGGAAAAAGTCGCAGCACCGTATACGTGCTCATGCCACTTCCTGGGACGCCCGTATATGTTGATGCGATTAACGCTGGGTGGCCACTCCCCGAAACTATGGCTGGCTGGACGGATATTTCAGCTGCCTGTAATCCAACGTTACCGCCATGGATGAATTACGTCTATTTTATTGCTGGTTTTCATCACAATAAAAAACATAAGACGGCAAAAAACTTCCCTGGGTGGTGGCGCCTCCTCATTTTGCCATTTGAACTGGATATTGAAATTCGATGGTGGTTTGCGATGAAAACAAAGAATATTGTATTTTTCAAATTTTTTGTTTTTGAATATTGGGCAATCACTCGATTGCTTGGATGGAGAAGCAAACAATCAATTGGTGAAACTCATAAAGCAAAAAGCCTCGAAAGATATCTTCCTGGAACTGCCGGCCATTAACCATGGCCTTAATCCACTTTCACCGCCGAGCCTAACAACTCGGTGGTTTTTTTATTTTTTACAGACCACGATATTAACCGATGCCTTTTGATTTTCCTGTAACAAAACCACGGATACATCAAGTGACGCGGGCTGTGTTTTTTCATCAATAAAATCTACCGTTTTTTTAAATAATCTCCTTATTTTAAACACATCCGCTTTCTTTATGATATTGAGCAGTGATCGTAGTAGCGGATTTTTAGAGGCATGTGCCACTCTTTGACCATAGATGCGTATACCAGAAAATCCCGCCGACCGTATTACCTCTGTCAATTCTTTTTTTGTAATCTCACCAACATGACCTTCATGCATACCCGCGATTCCCTGCCACTCCCACACCTGTCTATCGGGAGTTGCGATAATAGCGATGCCTTCTGGTTTTAGTATCCGGTATAGTTCTTTTACAAATCCTTGCTGTTGCCCTCTTTCTATGTGTTCTATGGTATGAGCACTGACTATTGCATCAACTGATTGATCACTGAGCGGAGTCCTTCGCGCATCTGCGACTACGAATGAAAGATTTTGCATTGGAAATGCTTGCTGGGAGCGCTCGACGAGTTCTTTGTCGAGATCAATTCCCACCACCTTTGATTCTGGCTGGGCGACTGCAAGCGCCGCCGCCCCTTCTCCCGTACCCGATGCAATATCTGCAATATCCTTATATGCGCCCGCTTTTAACGTTTTTAGAATAAATTCGTACAACGCTATTCTCTCGCTATCTGTTTCTGTATTTTTTTGAATCGACATTTGTGTATGATTTATTTTTTTATACCTTGTATCGCTTCCTGATATTTTTTCGCCACCATACTCCATGAATGCTCTTGCGCGTTCTTACATGCATTTTCTTTCATTTCATTCATTCTTTCAAGATTTGCGCACAATTCTTTTATGGTGCGCGTGATAAAACCGACTTCTTCTTTCGCCGGCTCAACCAATAATCCTTCTCGATTGTGTTCAAAAAATTCTCCATTCCCTCCACTTTTTGAAACAATGGGAATACACCCCGAAGCCATCGCCTCTAGGATAACTGCCGCTGATGGCTCATTAAGGCTCGGGAAGAGAAATAAATCGGAGCTCGCTAATAGCATCGCCACCTCCGCACGAGACATTTTAGGGATATATCGAACATTTTTTATGTTTTGTGCCCGCTCTGCATACGTCCATGGAGGCGTTGCTGCGCCAACAAGAATAAAATCATACTCGGGCAGTTGTTGGGCAACTTCTAAAAATACCTCCGGGCGTTTTCGCGGTTGTAGCGTGCCAATAAAT
This sequence comes from uncultured Candidatus Saccharibacteria bacterium, assembly GCA_964513095.1. Classification (GTDB taxonomy): domain Bacteria; phylum Patescibacteriota; class Minisyncoccia; order UBA6257; family 2-01-FULL-56-20; genus JBDKGD01. The sequence goes on along the minus strand of CAZELH010000003.1, from coordinate 20,068 downwards.
GCCACCCTCCTTCTTCCAGCACCCATATTAAATGTTTCTTGTAGATACTGATCATTTCTTTTGTTTGGATTAAAGAGCGAAAGATCGACACCATTTAAGATGTTTATAACTTTCTTATTTGGAAAATAGCGCCTGACACTTTCCGCACTAAACTCTGAAGGACAAATAATACCATCAGCGCAACGAAATATGAGCCACCGCACAAACCATGGCGTCTTCGTCTTCCATGGTCCATTCTTTTTTATTAAAATGGTGTGAAAATTTATGATATAGCACGTGGTGCGTGGTTTTACTATCCAATAGAGCAATTCCCGCGGATGACCATTTCCCCATAGAACATCGTACCTTCCAAAGATCAACTCTTTGAGAATATTTTTTATTTTTTTAATAGCTCCGATTTCAAAATCGGCAGTGCCCGCCAATTTTGACTCATCTTTGGTGGATGCGAATAGGCACTCCTCGCGACGCATTCTTCCAAACACCGCTTTATTAAAATTGTCGATGCCGTCAGCAGGGCTCCCTGAAAATCGTTTCGTATTAAGAACCCTTATTGCTTTTTGCATACGGCCAAAACAACGAAATATTCATTGGGGCTATCCATACTCACCTCTTCAATATCCGACTTTCCAATCGGACTAAAATTTTCATGAATTAAAAGTTTTACGTTCAATATTCTTGCTAATTTTTGGCGTATTTTGAATGGATCAATAATTCTTACTATGGTCTTTACCCATTGTTTCCATGTTGCAATTTCCGAATATTTTGTTTGCCCATACATTTTTTCTATAGAAAAATTCTTTTTTAATTTTGCTATAAATTCTTTTTTTGACAACTCATTGATGTGAAAATGGTTCTCGGTATGTGCTTTTTCGGTAATAATTTCACGATCAGGAGATGAAATATAGAGCTTTCCCTGCGGTTTTAATACTCGATAAAATTCAGCGAGCATATTCTCTTGGTTTTTCACGTGTTCAATTGTTTCGAAGGATGCGATCGCGTCAAAGGTTGCGTCTGCGAATGGAAGCTTCTCATCAAGACTAGCCACCGACAGGGCTACTTTGTTATTTTCAAACTGTTTCTTGCCCCACTCTATCGCGTGATTACTAATATCAATGCCATATACTTTACTCGCTTTTTGGGAAAGTATCTTCGATCCGTACCCCGTGCCGCAAGCGGCATCAAGAACGACTGCATTTTGTGGCAAACGACTGGTTGCGAGTTCGTACCGGCGAGTGTGTTCTTGGAGTGAATACGTATCTATGGCAGTTTCGCCAGGATAGTACCGCTCCCCCGCGTTAAATTCGTCAGAATTACTGTGTTCGTGATTACTACTGTCGTGAGAATGATTGTGTTCCATGCTATTTTTTATGATTTCTATTATTACCTGTCCCCTCTGACGAAATGTGTGATTTTGCAGTGCGTGTTGATAGGCTTTTTCAGCTATCTTCTCTCGCTCCTGTGGATTTTTTAAATAATAATCCGCTTTCTCCAACAGTTCGGTTGGCGAACGAAATGTCGCCATGCATTCGGGGAATAAACTCTCAATATCCTCTTTATATTCCACCAATTGAAAGCTTTTTGCAAACGCAGTTTCGAATACTCGAGGAGATATTCCGTGCTTAAACTGTGGACTATGGATGCTGACTGTTATCTTGCTTTCATTATATAACACATTTAACGCCGTGTGAGATTCGTATTTATTCGAATACTCAATATCGCGCAATGCAGGATAGTGCGCGAATGTTTCTTCTATTCCTGGGGCAAACGCTTTTATTTTGTATTTTTTCTCCGCTAAAATGTTTAAAATTTGCGCTCTTAAAAATCCCGATGGTGCGTTTGGCAGACGAAGCGACAGGGTTCCCCCGAAACAAAAATCATATTTGCGAGGAAGATGCAGTGGGTGAAACGCCCTATGATCAGCAACCTGTGGCAAATAGTGTACTCCTCCCGGAACAAAATACTCCAAATATCCCATCCAACTTTTATCAATGACAAATAACGCGGAATACTTTGAGATATCAAAAAGCCAATCCTTCAACAACAGAGGGTCGTCTATAATGTATGCTGCTACTGGGATGTGATATTTTCTTCTTATTCTTGCTATTGTTGCGGCTGGATATATTGATCCGTTGATAATAAATACGAAATCGGGCTTCTGTGCTCGTACTGTGTCTTCCAATTTTTGAGAAATTGTCGCGCGATGTTTTTGCTCAAAACGTGCTGCTATTTTTTTTCCACCTACTCGACTGGCTATTTTTTGTATTGTCTGGGCATTGGTTTTTATCGCATCGTTAAAAACGGCGACTTCGTGACCAAGCTCACGAAATCCATACGCGCATACATTCATCAGATCATCATGCCATGCCGAACCCGCTATCAATATTTTCATATGTTTATTTTGTGAGTACTTTTTCCCATTGATCGATGATCGCGTCCCAATAGAAATGCTGGGCAGTTTCTAGTCCACCGGCAGCTATCTGCTGTCTTCGTGAGGAATCATCGAGTAATGATTGAATCGCGTTTTCTATCGCCACGCTGTTTTTTGGTGGAATGAGAATGCAGTTTTTTTTATCTTGCGCAAAATCTTCTGCCCCATAGGGAGTCGTTATGACCGCGCATCCCGATGCCATTCCTTCAAGGGCGGGTTGCGCGAAACCTTCGTGCCATGAAGGATTTACCAAAATGTCGCACTGCGCGTACAGATCGGCTAATTGTTTACCATAGGGCGATTTTACCAACGTAAATGGCGCCTCCGCAGTTGATTCTGGTGTGTCATGGGATGAATACACAAGCCATTCAATATTTTTATTTTTTTTATAGAGTGCGGCCATCGCCTGCTGAAGTTCGCCAAACCCCTTCCAATCCACTTTTCTTCCCAAGGATAATATTTTTATTTTTTTATTTTGATGGGGTTGTGATTTATACACGGTCTTATCAATACCGGCAGTCAATACTCCTTGTACTGAAATCTTTAATCGTTCCTCCGCCCGTTCTTTGAGCCATGTCGAACATACATATTTTTTCATTGGCAGATAGAGCGCCTCATCATGTCTTGCATTGCTAATGCTGTCTTTTGAAAAAAGTGAATCAAGGTGCTGAAAATAATAGAACGGTACTCCTTTTCCACTTCTAAAAACCGAAAATGCGGTTGGCCACGTCGTTGCAATGTTTATATCGCACACCGGAATACTTCGCATCAGATCTTTTATTTCAACGTCGGGAAAAGGAGTGAGGATCGTTCCTTTTAAAGCGCGCCGATACAGTCTATACACCAATCTGCCAGAGAGGGGCGTGATGTTGATTTTAAAGGCTGGTGTGCGGGTTTGGGCAAACCAATCAAGATCGCGCGCCTCTCCTGTTGTGGTAACGGTAATGCTGTGGCCACGTTCTCCAAGGCGATGCGCAACCTCCATCAGATTAAAGCTCCCTCCCGTGAGCTTTGCGCCAAGTAATGTAAAATTTATAATCATTTATTTTGGGGTGGATTGTACTGTGCCGTTGCGTACATATCCCAATATTTACACCCTGCTAATCGAAGCGGGAATGCTAATATGGCCGCTATCGGAACGGCAATTTTATTTTTGTAGCCGGCGCCCATTCGAATTAATTTCTTTATTGGATTATCCACGGAAGCCTTTTTGTCCATCGGCGCGCTGCCCCCTTTTTGTATCATTTTTCCCGCAACCCCAAAACTGAAGTACCCCCGCACCAAAAAAAACTCATAGGATATTTTTTGCTCTTCTACAGTAACAGCAGTAAAACCTTCTTGATGTAAAAATAATCGTAACGGATTTTTTCGCCACTGAAACAGATGGTTTGGCGGGTTCTCTTCCTTTTCTTTTAATCCCCCGAATCGAGCTGCGTTAGGAACAGTAATAACGATGTACCCCCCCGGTTTTAATACTTTTTTTACATCATTTATAAAATCAATGGGATCAGCTAAATGCTCTACGATTTCAAAAAACGTTATGATATCAAATTTTGTTTGATTATTTGTTGCTACAAAATCCTTTATCGTTCCTTGGTACAGCGAATTAATTCCGTATCTTTTTTTAGTCTCTTCAATGTTTCGCGCGGCGATATCAATACCAAATACTTCAAATCCTTTTTTCTTACAGTGCATCAAAAATTCACCGGTACCACAACCGATGTCTAACAATCTCCCCCTTGCCAGTGGTGGGTTTTTTAAAAATTGTCGATGGCGCCACTGCAGATCTCTCCTTCCTTTTATGTCGTGGAGGTCGCTCGTTTCATAAAATTCTTCTCCGGGATGTTGCAGGGGATCCCAAAATTCAACTCCGCACGCGCGACAGCGTTGTAGGGTGTATATTCCCTTCTTTTGTCCGACACCGACATTTGATGAGTGGCAAATAGCGCAATTCATGGTTATCTTTTACTACATACCGCGATTCCGACTGGTGTAAATTGTTTTGTTTGATTTCTTAAGCATACCTTGTTATTTTCTGCTCCAACCCCAACCTCTGTTGCGTATACACTTACGTCCCATTTATTCGAATCCCTCAACTCGGCAATTACTCTGCGCGGACCATCAAATCCTTGACTCGTGTCGATAAGGACGTCGTGAAAAACAACTACTCCGCCTTTTGGTATGTATCCATCTACCAGTTCAATATCTTTTTTCACGCTTTCATACGAATGATCCCCGTCTATGAATGCCATATCGATTTTTTTCAATCCAAGCGTTGGAATTACTTTGTGCGAATAGCCAATACTATACTGTATTCTCTTTTGTAATTTTGATTTTTTTATTGCCGTTTTCACCAATTCCTGCTCAAAGGGGTCAATCGTGTAGAGTAGTCCCTTTTTGTTATCTTCAAGCGCCTGACCGATCGCTATAGCGGCATTGCCTTTGTAAGTGCCTATTTCCACCACTGTTTGTGGATAGAGTAACTTTACCAGCGAGTAGAGGAATTCTCCCGTTGGAGGATCGATTGCTGTTGGATAGGTGCTTGGCCAATACCACGAGCCAATAAAAAATTTGATGATTATTTTTTTGATTTTTTGATACGTTTTATCCGAACCTTCCTTATTGTTCGATGAGATATTTTTTATGGCATTAATCGCCGTTCTGGCTGTTTCGCGTTGCGCGGCAGCTTTATAGTAACTTTTTGCATAGTACGAAAATACCTTATTGATAAACATAGGGGGTTCTTTTTATTTCATCCAAATAGCGGGGATATTTTTGGTTGTTTCTAAGTTCTTAAATATCTTCGTTGTACGTTTTTTCTCTTTTTTTACCCACTCGATCATATTTTTTAATCCGTAGACTAGGTCGTATTGAGGTTCGTATCGAAAGAACTTTTTTAGCTTTTTATGATCTGAATGCGCGTGCATTACCTCGTTTCTTGGAGGGAGGTACTGCACTTCGCTTGGAGACTCAATAATTCTTTTTACGTGTTCCGCTAGTTCTTTTACCGTGTATGGTTGGTGCGCACCGATGTTAAAGACTTCATTGTACGCTTCTTTTATTTCGGGAGATTTTGCGATTAGTGGGGCGACATCTTTTATGTACGTGAAAGCCCGAGTCTGTTTCCCATCACCAAAGATAGTCAACGGCTCCCCTTTGAGGGCTTTTCTAATAAATATACCGATCACGTTTCTGTATTTATCCCAGATGTTTTGTTTTTCTCCGTACACATTATGCGGACGAAAGATAATATGATTAAGACCAAACATTTCATGCGCGGCTTTTAAATCCAGTTCAACGGCGTATTTTGAAACTCCGTATGGATCTTCTGGCGCAGGAACCAAATCTTCTCTCATTGGCAGCTGGTTTTTGCCATATACCGCGATCGAAGAGGTGAACACAAAACACTCAACGCCATGATTTACCGATGCGTTTATCAGGTTGATGCTTCCAATTAAGTTGTTTTCGTAATTAAATCTTCTAATGAAATGACTTAAGCCCTCTGCCGCATAGGCGGCAAGGTGATAGACATACTTAAATTTATATTTTTTAAATAATGAGGTTATGAGCTTATGATTTCCCGTACTTCCTTTTACAAAAATTGCTTTTTTAGGAATATTTTCTTTGTATCCGCCTGATAAATCATCAAGCACTACCACTCGCTTCCCCTGCTTAATCAATTCTTCAGCGACATGCGCTCCGATAAAACCCGCTCCTCCCGTTACCAATACTGTGGCTTTTTTCATCATCTTATTGATGCCATAATTATATTCCTTTCCTCCATCGATGCAAGCATTTTTGCCTATTCTCCTCTTGCTGGAATACTCTCTTTTTACATTTTTATCCACTCCTGTGGGATAATATCTTCCTCTCCTCCACGACCATCGGCATACCAGCGTTTTGGGGCAATTACGATTTTTTGGGGGTTATTGTTGAGCCATGCTCCCCACCATGAAAAGGTGCTATTGGTGATGATGTTGTGTTTACACAAAGACATCAGTTGTAGGTGGTGACTCGCCTTTGGCCCAGCGGATGAAGCGGATACGTAGGTTACAGGAAATGGAAGCGAGAGATGCTCCCGACACCAGTCAATATCGTCAGAAAATACAAAAAACTCTGGGTTATCCACCTGTTGTGCAATAGTGGTTGTGGCGTGTTGATAGTAGGAAAGATTTGTCTCCCCCATATCTTTTATCACTTTTTTGTCTGTGGCATAGTCGCCTCGGCGCACGTGGAGCGATACTGAATTTGTTGTTTTTATTTTTTCTCCTAACTGCATTGCCTCGCCCGAGAGGGGTATCTTGAACTGAAATGCTTTTCGTATCTCATCCGTACTCTCTTTGAAATACTTTTCTGATTGCCAAAATCCTGCTAAAAATATATTTCCGGATAGTGGCGATACCCCACTACCGAATCGTTCACTTCTTTCTGATACCCATTTTTTTATACCCATGAAATCCTGAACGGCGCTGATTACCACATCTACACCCAACCAGACCAAGGGGATGGGAATCGTTCGTGCAATGCGAGAAAGAGTGGAAAACTCTGGCTCAATCATAAAAATATCAAGGTCATAACCTCGATATGTAATATTTCTCAAAGGTGTACGATCTTGCAAGTACACTGTATCCACGACCAACGAAGTGCTGTATTTTTTTGCCAGATGTACTGCCCGTGCGTATTGGAACATTTGATTTCCCAATCCTCCTCGTAAAAAAATAGTGATCATACTTTATGATAGTGTTCTCGATAAAAATCGATTGTTTTTCGGATTCCCTCTTTCAAACTGGTTTTGGCCTTAAATCCAAACTCTTTTTCTGCTCGACTCGTATCAAGCATTCGACGTGGTTGTCCGTCGGGTTTTGTTGTATCCCATACAATCTCCCCTTCATACCCTACCCCCTCCTTGATTACGTAAACCAACTCTTTTATGGAAATTTCGGAACCTGAACCGATGTTCACCGGTTCTGAGTTATCATACCCCATTGTTGCTTTCACGATTGCATCTGCGGCATCTTCAACATACAAAAACTCGCGGGTAGCGATACCCGTCCCCCACACCTCTACGTGCGGTGAATTTTGCTCTTTGGCTTCAACAACTTTTTTAATCAATGCGGGAATGACGTGGGAGCTTTGGGGATCAAAATTATCTCCCGGTCCATACAAATTTACTGGTAATACGTAGATGGCGTTATATCCATATTGTGCTCGATACGCCTGCGCTTGCACGAGCATCATTTTTTTGGCTAACCCGTATGGGGCATTTGTTTCTTCGGGATATCCATTCCACAGGTCATCTTCTTTGAATGGTACTGGCGCAAATTTTGGGTACGCGCAAATAGTGCCAACCGCTACGAATTTTTCTATTTGTGCTTGCCGTGCCGCTTCCATCAACTGCGTTCCCATCATCAGATTGTCATAGAATAATTCTGCAGGATGTTCGCGATTAAACCCAATTCCTCCGACTTTCGCCGCGAGATGAATCACAATATCTTGTCCCTGTACCGCTTTTTGGCACTCTTCCCACAAACGTAAATCGCATTCCTTTGAGCGCGGAATGGTTATATTATCTCTCCCTACTCCGTGTTCTTGTAACTTTTTTATGACATATGTGCCTAGAAAACCACTGCCGCCCGTCAGAAGAATTTTTTTGTTTCTTATATCCATCTATATTTTTATTACTGATTATATTATTGTAATTCGATTCGCATATTCGTGAAGATTGTGTTGTTTTAAATCGTGTTTCATCATGCGCGCAACCAATCCATCGAGCATTACCTTGGGTTCCCACTGTAAAATATTTTTTGCCTTCGAAGCATCCGCGATTAAATTTTCGACTTCGGCGGGGCGAAAATACCGCGGATCAATTTCTATGTACTGCTTCCAGTCTAAAATGTCCACTGTGGCGAATGCTTTTGTTAAAAAATCTTTGATTGAGTGTGTTTGACCGGTTCCTATGACAAAATCATCTGGCGTGGCTTGCTGAAGCATTAACCACATCGCTTCTACGTACTCTGGTGCGTATCCCCAATCACGTCGTGCCTCTAAATTTCCCAAATGAATTTTCTTTTCTAACCCTTTTATAATTTTTGCGATCCCGTGTGTAATTTTTTTTGTTACAAATGTCTCTCCGCGACGCTCTGATTCGTGATTAAACAAAATTCCATTCACCGCAAATAATCCGTATGACTCACGGTAGTTTTGCGTTGCATAATAGGCAAATGCCTTTGCTACGCCATAGGGGCTTCGGGGGTGAAATTTCGTTTCTTCGTTTTGTGGAGCAGGAGCAGAACCAAACATTTCCGAACTTGATGCTTGATAAAATTTAACAATCGTACCGGTATATTCTTGATAGTCTTTAATGGCTTCCAAAATGCGCAACGTGCCGACTCCGGTAATTTCGGCGGTGTATTCGGGGATGTCAAAACTCACCCGTACATGAGATTGGGCTCCAAGATTGTAAATTTCATCCGGTTCTATCTTATACAGCAATTTTCGAAAGGTGTTTCCATCCGCAAGATCACCGAAATGCAGTGTCAATTTTTTGTCCTGTGTTTGTGGACTTTGATAGAGATGATTAATGCGCCCTGTGTTAAACGTCGATGATCGTCGAATAACCCCGTGGACTTCATATCCTTTTGAAAGAAGGAGTTCCGCAAGATATGAGCCATCCTGACCGGTTATGCCGGTAATTAAGGCTTTTTTCATTTCTTTACTCAATCAAAAAACTATCCGTTTGTAAATCTTTTATTTCTTTTCTTGTTTCAACTGTGCCAACAATTGAGCGGTACGCGCATCGGTTGGCCATAAACGCACAATACGTTCTCCGACTTCAATGGCTTTTTGTTTTTCTCCTTGCGCTTTATAAATACCGAACAACCCGTAGAGCGTCTGCGGTCTGTCTTCGCCTAATTTTTGACTCAATTCAAAATAATATCTGGCGTCTGCAAGATATTTTTTATCACCAGTTTTGTCATAGGCGGTTGTGTGAATAAGACCAAGCACATAGGTGTCTTGCAAAAAACTCATACCCTTTTCTCGGGCGATAATTGGATCAAAATATGATCGTAAGAATCGAATAAGTTCTTTTGTTACTTCTGCCTGTTGACCGTTCGTTTGAATAACATTCAATACAATACTGGCAACATTTCGAACCAATTCCTCTTGTCCAATAGGTGAAGGAGCGTCAAGTGCTGGTGCTAACACGTTTTCAAATTCAGCGAGCGTATGCGCGCTTTTTATACCTTGAGGACCAAGCACGGTGATAAATCCACTTGATTTTGCATAGGGTAAATACGATCCATAATATGCAACGCTTGCCAAAATAAGAGCGACTACAAAACTAATTATTTTTTTTATTTCTGATTTCATAAATTTTATATTGAATGACGATTTTTTTCTTCGCTATTCATAGCGAGAATTGTCAGAAATGCGGCGAATAAAAATACATTTATATATATTGGCAATACATCAAACAATGCCAATGCTTGTACAAAATACCCGACAGGTAGCATGACTAACAGCGCGTGAGCAATGCTGTGACTATTTTTAGAGAACATGTCTGCCGTCGCCACCCCTCCTTTTTTTAACGCAATCCATATTAGCGTTCCAATCATTCCTAAATACCCAAGAAAACCAATAAAACCGGTCTCTGCCAAAGAATCAAAGAGTACATTATGGGCGCGATCAAACCATGTTTCCGTTGATTGATTTGGATTAAAGTGACGAGTATCAAAATATTTATCAAAGACAGCGCTAAAGTTTTCTGGACCCCATCCAAACAGTGGTCGCTCTTTAAATCCTCTCCACGCCGAACCCCATGTCCATACCCGCGTCTGTAGTGTGTCTGAAGAGAAACTAATATCAACCAACCGTGCACCTGGAATATCCTTTTCGGTCAGTGTTTTTCGAATACTATACAATCCGCCATATACAATCATACCCGCCAACAACACACCGATTGCCGGTATGCGAGTTTTTTTATTTTTCAATGCAATAAACAATAATCCAAAAATGACCGCGACTGCCAACCCAATAAATCCGCCCTTGGTCTGCGAGAGGATAAAAAACAAAAAGAAAAATCCGGTCAACAGTGCGTATCCAAACCGTCTTACGATATCTTTTGTTTCAAGAAACAACCACGTCGCGTAAAACATTGCAAACATAAGGTACGGAGCAACATATGCCGGATTGCCCAATGATCCTTGGAACCGGTTGCCCGAAAAAATATCTCCTAACGGCGTGTTTTTTGAATTTGCATACGGCCCGATAAATCCTGGCTGACCATACGCGGCAAGCACGCCATATAAAATCATTCCCGATGCGGCAATAATAGATGCGATAAAGACTTCCTTCCATGCTTTGACGGTATCAAATAACAATACGGCCAACACAAACCATGTGTAGTAGTGGAGCATCTGAAATCCTCCTTCACCCCGTTCAAAGTTAGACCAAAACGCCGCGTGCGGATCGTGCGCAAATACCGTTGCAAGTAAAAATGTTGCCACAAAGCCCGTCACTGCGATTACGATCGGCTGTTTTCGTATGTGCTGAAAGCGCTTTTTCAGCTCCCCCGCCTCCGCCTCGAATGCCCACCAAAATACCGTGCACGCGAGCGCCGCTTCGGTTACTATTCGAAAAAAATAATACTTTCCTCCAATAAATGGAAAGAATGTTCCCGTGGCAACAATAAGGATTGAAAAAAGTGCCGTATATAAAAGCCAAATTGCGATTGTTTTAAACATAGCGTGTAGATAGATATTACCGCGCATACTCGACTGCGCGCAACTCCCGAATGACGTTTACTTTAATCTCACCGGGGTACTTTAACTCTGATTGAATCCTATCCGCCACCTCTTTTGCGAGCTCTAATGCACGAAAATCATCAATTTTTTCTGGTATAACAAAAATTCGCAACTCTCTTCCGGCCGACAACGCATATGACTGGCGAACCCCTTGAAACTCTCCAGCGATGCGCTCAAGATCTGCCAGCCGGCGAATATAATTTTCTACCGTTCCACGTCGTGCCCCCGGACGACCGGCTGAAATAATATCAGCAGCCGTTACTATGTATGACTCTGGTGAGGCGTACGGATAATCATCGTGATGGGATTGCATCGCCCAGATGACCGGCTCTTCGATGTTGTATTTTTTTAATAATTTCCTCCCCAAGTCTACGTGCGTCCCCTCCACTTCATGATCAATCGCTTTTCCGATGTCATGCAAAAGCGCGCCTTTTTTTGCAACCGCAATATTTAACCCCAACTCCGCCGCGATCATTGCTGAAATATGTGCCATTTCTATCGAATGAGTAAGAACGTTTTGTCCAAAACTCGTGCGAAAATGAAGCCTGCCGAGCAACTGAATGAGTTCTTTTGGCAGATCAAATACTCCAACTTCATTGGCGGCGGTCTCTCCGATGCCAATCATCCGACTATTTAATTCTTGGCGCGCCTCTTCAACTTTCTCTTCAATTTTTGCCGGCTGAATTCTTCCGTCTTTAATCAATTTATCAAGTGCCGTATAGGCAATTTCACGACGAAATGGATCGAATGATGAAATCATAATGCTGTCGGGAGTTTCATCGATAATCAACTCCACGCCAGTAGCCCGTTCAATCGCTTTAATGTTTCGACCCTCGCGACCAATAATCTTTCCTTTCAAGTCCTCGTCTTTTAAGGGGAAAAATGACGTAGTTGTTTCCGCCACATTACTTCTGGCATACCGTTGCAGTGCGGTGGTGATGATTTCCCCTGCTTTTCTCTCGACTTCTTCTTTTCGTTGCGTAAACATTTTTTGCAAGGTCAGGGCTAAATCTTCCTGATGTTTTTCTTTCATCTGTCTAATCAATTCTTCTTTTGCTTGCGCGGATGTTAAGTTCGCGATTTTTTCCAATCGTTGTTGGTGACTTTCTTCTAATTCATTTATTTTTTTATGACGATTTTCCAACTCCTCATGCCGACGAGCAAGCGCGTCTTCTTGTGCTTGAATGTAATTAAATTTTTTATCGATTGATTCCTCGCGTATTGCGACTCGATTTTCTGCTTGTTCGAGCGCCCGTTCTTTTGCGCGAATTTGCTCCTGTGCGTCTTTTTGACGCTGTTCAATACCGCACCGCATCTCTTCTTCGTGAGCGCGCGCTTTTTTGCGCGCTTCCTCAAGAATTTCTTCCGCTTTTTTTTCTATTATTCCAAGCCCCTTTTGCGCGATACGCGTGCGTGCAAAGTATCCGATGACGGCGCCAGCGAGTCCAACGACAATAATTGTCGCGATAGTGTATGGTTCCATTGTTGTGTTATATAGGGAGAGTTCATAATATGTTCCTCTTGCAATTCTAGCATATTATCTGTACAATGGCCCCCGTAGTACTGATATCCGCGACTATCGTACGTCGTACCTTCACAATCTCTCCTTATCCTTTTTCTTGAGGTATTTATCATGCTAAACGTTACTATTCCGAAAGACATGATCGCTTCTCCGGAAGAGATATTGAAGAACAGGGCTCTTTTTTCTTCTCTTATTTCGTTAATTACAGAAGAGGAATCTGTGCTTTTGACTCTCACTGAAACTTTTGCGAAAAAATATGCTCCACAAAAGCATCGCGAAGATTTTCAGAAAATTCATGACAATCTCTCCGCTGAACTTTTGACAATTGATAACAGTGACATAAAAATCTTGGCGAAAAAGCTCTTGGAAGTCGCTCGAGAAGCACAAGACACTGATACTATCCCTACCTCAGAAGACTTTCGCGAAATGGCTATCGATTCTATACGGGCTGTTGTTATGAGTGTAATCAAACTCATCGAGACGACTCTTGCAAAATCACCAAGCAAACCACTGCGACTTAACGAAGATTTTTTATTTGTTGGCGTGCGCGAAGATGAAGCTTACGATCGCATTCAAAAGATACTCTTGGGGCACTTCGAATGCGAGACAGCGCTCTGTTTTTTAGTTTTAAAAACTCTTGGGAAAAAAATTATTGAGCGGTGTTGTTCCACTGGGGAACCCTACCTCTTCCCGCTCAATATAACCATCGAGTATCGTGTCGATGAAAAAATCCTCGTTGCGAGAAGAATGATGCGCGAATAACTTCTCATTATTTCGCGCCCGCCCCATTCAGTTTGAAAAAAACTGAATGGGGCTTTTTTATTGGTCGAGTTTACGCATTTCTCGTACAATAAAGAATATGCGCAGAACTGTTGTTCTTATTATTCTTGATGGTTTTGGAATTGGACCGGAAGATAATTCAAATCCAATCTGGTCGGCACGCCCACAAACATTGCTTTCCGTAATGCGCGACTACCCAACAACCAGCTTGCAAGCTTCGGGGATTGAAATTGGATTACCGTGGGGAGAAACAGGAAATAGCGAAGTTGGCCACTTAACCATTGGCGCCGGACGCGTTATCTATCAACATTTTCCCCGCATTTCGATGAGCATTGCCGATGGAACATTTTTTGAAAATGAAACGTTGCGCGCGGCATGCGAGCACGCGCGAACCCACAAATCAAGGATTCATTTTATTGGACTTCTTACCGATAAACCCGTCCATGCGCACACTGACCACCTTACTGCACTTATGAAATTGGCGAATGATGCTGGCATTCCGTTTTGGCTTCATCTCTTTGCCGACGGCAAGGATAGTCCTCCGGGCACCATCGATCGCCTACTTCTTCCAATACCCGCCGATCGCATCGCCAGCGTTTCTGGACGATATTTTGGCATGGACAGAACGGGTAACTGGGATTTAACCCAAAAAACATATTCTGTTCTCACTGGAAACGCGCCTGGCGCCACCGCACCACTTGTCGATCTCTTAAAAACAAGCGCGGAAACAACCAAGTCGGAAGAGTTTTTTCCTCCCACCCTTTTACAGAGCGAGGGTGCGATTGCCGACGGCGACGCGGTGGTGTTTTTTAATTTTCGAGAAGATTCTATTCGTCAACTCGCATCTAGTTTTGTGGATCCGCAATTTTCTTCGTTTGCGCGGACTGTTTTTCCCAACTGTTTTTTTGCAACAATGACACCGTACAAGGCGGATTTTCCTTGTCCTGTAGTGTTTGGCACTACTTCTGTTCCTCATCCACTCGGTGAAGTTTTGGCGAGTGCGGGCAAAACACAATTCCGCGTTACCGAATCTTATAAGTACGCCCACATTACCTATTTTTTTAACGCGCTCCAAGAACAACCATTCCCCAACGAATATCGCGTTCTTATTCCTTCTCTTCAAACTCCTCACGTTGCAGAGCATCCAGAATTGCGCGCCCAAGAAATTGGTGATCGGGCAATTTCCGCTATTACTGAAAAATCATTTGATTTTGTCCTTATTAATTTCCCCAACGGCGACATGATTGGACATACGGGTGATTATTCGGCATCGCTTACCGCAGTGACGACGCTCGACCAACAAATTGCTCGCATTCTCACCGCCATTGAAGGCACCGATACCATTGTGTGCATTACCTCCGATCACGGCAATGTTGAGCGTGTCTTCGATCCGCAGACTGGCAGACCCGATACCTCTCACGATCCTAATCCGGTGCCCCTTATCCTCATTGCGCCAGAACTGAAAGGGCATCATTTCGTTGTCTCAAAAAATCTACGAAATGACACTGGTGGAAGTCTTGCTGATGTTGCTCCCACCATTCTCGAGATTATGCAGATCCCAAAACCATCTGAAATGACAGGGACGAGCCTCCTTAAGCAACTCCAGTAACCCGAGCATTTCGTGCGATCTTCCCTACCCCCACCACCACCTCAAAACCATTGAAAAATAAGGGTTTTTTGACCTTACCCTTTCTTTTTTGATGGTTTTGTGATATACTTATAGGTAATGCATGCTTTAGGACGAATTGTCATTATGTGGGCAGCCAACGTATTGGCTCTCCTTATCGCCTCCTATTGGATTGCTGGCTTTCACATTGCCTTCAATCCCGCCGATCTCCTTATTGTTGCTGCGATTTTAACCTTCTTAAATGTGACCATAAAGCCCTTTTTAACACTCTTGTTTGGTCCCGTCATTATTTTGACTTTGGGCTTAGGACTGATTATTGTAAACGCAATCGTTTTAAAGATTGTTGATGTTCTTTCCCCTGCAGTTGCCATCAGCAGTATTCCTGCTTTGTTCTATAGTGCAATTCTGATTGGCATCATCAACTTTCTTTTTCACGCCGCCGAACGGTAAATTACTATTATCTCTATGACACTTTCAATTATTCAAATTATTCTTGCGGTTGTTATCATTGTTTTCATTATTCTTCAAGAGCGATCTTCGGGTATTTCTAGTTTTTTGAGTGGTGGAACCGATGGTGGCGCGTACCAAACTCGTCGTGGCCTTGAGCGTGTTATTTTTTATGGCACCATCGTTTCCATTGCATTGTTTGCTGGTATTGCCCTCTGGCAAGTGATTCGTTAAAGATAGGAAAAATACATTGCGATTTTTTTGTTTGCACAAACAATACCTGTTTCGCACAAGATTGTATTTACACTATTCATCATACTTCTTAATTCTTAATTCTTGTTTTTAGGATATACTTATTTTATGGGCTTCTTGAAACAACTCTTTCATTCTTTTACTCGTACTGAACGAATTATTTTTTTGGGTGCTGCTATGATGTTTTGCATTGGCATCATCACCATTGTGGGTTGGGAATTTTCTCAAAAATCACCACTCCCTTTTTCGCGCGCTACGTTTATTGAGGGTGTTGTTGGTCAACCAAAGAATCCAAATCCAATTCTTGCGACCTCAGACACCGATCGCGCACTTGTGCGACTCCTCTTTAGCACATTAACCGATGTGGCAAGCAAGATAGAAGAAAAACCTGACACGACCCCTGCCAGCGCGTGGCGCATTCGACTCCGCGACAACGTCTACTGGCATGATGGCAAGCGCCTCACAAGTGATGATGTTATCTTTACTATTGCGCGCATCCAAGAAGACGGGAGTGTTTCACCGCTTGCTTCCGTGTGGCGAGGTGTGAAAGTAACGCGCGTGAGCGAGATAGAACTTGAGATCACTCTTCCTGCTCCATACGTATTTTTCCCTGAAAACTTTTCCAATCTTTTTATCGTTCCAAAGCATATCTATGCTGACGTTCCCACTAGTAACTGGCATTTAAGCGACTACCATTTAAAACCAGTCGGGAGTGGTATGTATCAATTTGCTTCATATGATCGACTCGCGAATGGTTTTATTAGTACGTTCCAATTAACTGCTTCGCCTCGCTATTTTGGTGAACACCCCGCGCTCTCGGCGCTCACCCTCGCGTTTTATCCGAATGCTACGGAATTGTATCGTGCGTACGACATAGGGGTTCTTGATGCCTTTAGCGCTCCTGACGCTTCATACTCAAACACTATTACTCGAGAGTACACCGCTCATTCTTTTACCGTTCCCACGTATTACGCGCTCTTTTTCAATCAAAGCAAATCTAAACCACTTGCCGATACACGCGTTCGCACTGCCCTTTCTTTGGCAATCAACAAAGATAGGCTTGTGAAAGACGCGCTTTTGGGAAATGCCACCCCTCTTTCATTCCCCTTACTTTCGACCCTCCCCCCCACACAACCAAGCGCTCCTTCGCTTGATCAGGCACAGGCATTACTTGATGACGCTGGCTACCTCACCACTGCATCCGGCACTCGCATGAAAGTTGAAAAAACCGCGAAGACTCCGTTGGCATTTACTTTAATCACTCCCGACGTTCCTTTTTTGAAAAAAACCGCTGAGTTAATTGCTGAAGATCTCGTACACATTGGCGCTTCCGTCACTGTGAGCGTTGCGCCGATTGCGGATATTACCGCAGGTGCTATTAAAAATCGTGATTATGAAATTTTATTGTTTGGAAATTCGCTCGGCCCAACAAACGATCTCTTCGCGTTTTGGCACTCATCTGCGCGATTTTCTCCCGGGCTCAATATTTCCATGTACAATAACAAACAAATCGACACCCTCCTTGAAACGGTGCGACGAACCCCCACTGAAAGCGGGCGCACTACCCAACTTGAACGCATTCGCACAACAATCACCCAAGATGTTCCCGTTGTCTTTTTATTCACTCCTTTTTATACCTATGTTACCGCCACTACCATTACTGGAAATTTCGCAAACACTCTCTCTCACCCAGCCGATCGATTCCAAACGATTTCCAGCTGGCACAAAAAAGGATTATGGTAGTGTAGTATTATAGAGAGTTCTCTTGAATGCGTCTTTTACTTTTGTTCTTATTTATGATATAGTTATCTTTCGCTGATTTCTTTTACGAAGTCACTCCACGGGCAGGTGGTGAAATTGGCAAACACGTACGATTCAGGTTCGTATGCCGCAAGGCTTGAGGGTTCAAGTCCCTCCCCGCCCACAAAGTAATAAGAATGGTATGTTTTAACCATCGCTCATTTTTTGAGCCCACGGAAAAAACAATACTTCTTATCTTATTCTTTCCGATTGTTTTATACATCGGCATTATTCAATTTATTTTATTTATCTATATTTATGGATACACATCCTCAATCGCGGCCGGACAACACAAATCGTCCTCCGCGTCGATCAGGTGGTTTTTCACCTCGTCGTTTTGCGCGCCCCGCAGGCCCTGCCTCCAGCGCGCCTCATCGTCGCCCATATCAAGGCGGATCATCTGCGACACCTGCTAGCGTTGGTGGTCGCTTTGCGTACCGACCAGAAGGTTCTTCTGGCGCTTCCACCGCGCCATCAGGAACACCTCATCACACTAGTCGCCCAGCGACCGGTTCTCGACACAACACTTTTTCAGGAAATCGTGGCGGAACCAGTGGTCGTGAGCGTTCCGGATTTCATGGTGGAGGTGGTGCTCGCGCTCCTCGTGGCCCCCGCATGGGTGTTCGCGGTGGTGCCGGCCCGTCTCCCCTGAAAGCAGCGTCTGGTGCAACGCGCACCATTCGTCGTCGCCCCGACGGCGAGCAACTGATTGAAAGTGGCAACGGTGAAGCGGTTCGTTTTGTCGCACTCGGCGGACTTGAAGAAGTTGGTCGCAATATGATGTTTTTCGAATACAAAGATGAAATCGTCATCATTGATGCCGGTTTGGGATTTGCCGACGAAGAAACACCGGGCGTTGACTACATTATTCCCAACACTGAATACCTCGAAAAAAAGAAGCAAAATATTCGTGGTATTTTAGTTACCCATGGTCACCTCGATCACATTGGTGCCTTGCCGTTTATCATTGAAAAACTCGGCAATCCGATTATTTACGCCACCACACTTACAAAAGCGTTGATCGAAAAACGCCATGAAGAATTTCCTAATCTTCCAAAATTGCGCTTTGGCATAGTTAAAAATCGTGACGTTGTCCGTTTGGGAGAATATTTCACTGCCGAATTCTTTGGTGTCGCGCATAACATTCCTGACACCACCGGTATCTCACTCCGTACTCCCGTGGGAAATATTGTGCACTTTGCTGATTTTAAAATCGACTACGACGCCAACGAACAACCACAGGGATTAGAAGAATTCGCGGAAATTGGCCGCCAAGGAATTCACACACTGATGCTTGATAGCACCAGTGCTATGAAACCGGGTCGCTCGTTATCTGAAAAAGTGGTTGAAAAGAACTTAGAAGAACTTCTCATGAAAGCGGAAGGGCGCGTGATTATCGCCACGTTTTCTTCAATGATCAGTCGTATCGCCGAGTTGGTAAAAATTGCCGAAAAGCATGGTCGTCGGATTTTCTTGAACGGCTACTCCATGAAGGGCAACATTCAAATTGCGCAAAACCTTGGCATCATCAAGTCACAGCAAGGGACTATTTTGCCGATGGAAGAATTGCCAAAATATAAAGACGAAAAAATCCTTATCATCACGACCGGCGGGCAAGGCGAAGTGAATGCCGGATTGGCGAAAATGGTTTCTGGCGAGCACCGCGTCGTTACCATTAAAACCGGCGATGTCGTTGTGTTTTCCGCTTCCGTTATTCCGGGGAACGAACGCGACTTGCAAGTCTTGCAAGACAATTTGTGTCGCCAAGGCGCTATCGTGTATAAATCGTCGGTTATGGATATTCACTCCAGCGGACATGCACCAAAAGATGACCTCAAAATGGTTATCGAGTTGATGAAACCAAAATACTTCTTGCCGGTTCATGGCTACTACTTCATGCGCGCCGCCAATACTCAGATTGCGTGGGAAGCGGGTGTGCCAAAATCAAACACGATCCTCTCCGATAATGGTTTGGTGACGGAATTATCAAATGAGGGTGTTCGCCTCACAAAAGAAATTATTGAAACAAGCTTTGTGATGGTTGATGGACTCGGCGTGGGCGACGTGGAAGAAGTGGTGTTGCGTGATCGTAAAAATTTAGCAGAGGAAGGAATGCTCATTGCCATTGCCACCATCTCACGAAGCACCGGTCGCCCCTTAAAAAATCCGGATATTATTTCTCGTGGATTTATTCATCTGAAAAATAATCAGGAGTTCGTTGAGGATTTGCGCGTTAAAACTCACGCCATTATGGAAAAGTTAACGGGCACCAAGGAGCCAGAACCGGATTACGTAAAGACGATGCTTCGCGAACAGTTAGGTCAATACATCTTTGGCAAGACCCAGCGCCGACCAATGATCATTCCGGTGATTATTGAGATATAGCGCGAAGCGCGGTTAAAAGATTG
>CAZELH010000002.1:17884-37185 GCA_964513095.1 uncultured Candidatus Saccharibacteria bacterium | reverse complement strand
TACTTCGTAATTACCCTTCCATCACGCCATGCGTACCGAGGAGAGAAAATGTGCACTTGCGCAACTCCTTTTTTTTCTTTCAACCATGAAACAAAGTGCACGTTTTTTAACAAGAGTCGCCCTGCTAATAAATCTTTCTCGGCCTCTGGGATTAAAACATAGCTAGAAAATCCTTCGGCGGTTAAGCCATAGAGTGCCATCGATATCGTGCCGAGTTGATCATTATTTCTATATTTTTCAACGTGTTGGTTGATGAGAGCATCAAAATCATTTCCCAATTCCTGATGCGCGCTCGTGTCAATAATAGAATTTTCGATTAATCGCTCCAGTACTCCTGCGGAAATTTCTGCTTGTTGCGCAGTGGTAATATCTACCGTTTGCGATTCTGTTTTATTTTTGTTTTGGGTAAATTGGATGGCAGCTTGCTCCGCCTGCCAAAATGAAAGGGCGGAAATAAACTTTCCATCCACCATTGCCACCGGATAGTACCCCGTCGAGATAAGAAATATACCAAGCAAAAATAAGCCGGTTACAATACTAAATACAATAATTGTCTTTGATGAAAAAAATGACATTTTGACGTTATAGTGATGACGGTTGTGTTTGTGTGGTGCTACTTGGAGTGCTTGTCGCTTCATCGGGAACGATAATCATTAATTTTTCATCCTCTTTGCGATAATTGAAGCGGGCTCGCAATTCTTTTTCTAAATTTTCTGGTTTTTTAAAATATTCCAAATCTCTTTGTAGTTGCGCTTCGTCATTTTTCGCTGATTGATATCGTTCTTGCACTTCCAATAACTGCGCCTGTTCGTTCATGTTTGTTTTGTAGAATACTAAAATTTGCCTACCAAGAAAGACCGCGAACGCACATAAACACAGTGATAAAAATCCGTACAAATACTTCATTGCTCTGTTATTTTAGCACGGAGAGTCGTAAAGCATGAAACGTAGATCGTAATCCGCCAGCCGGCGGAGAATAATCAATTGCGAATAATGAAAAATACAGAAGAATAGATTCCCGCCTCCGCGGGAATGACAAGGGAGCGGAGACGAATAAAGAATTGAGTATTGGAGGATTGCGGATTAAAGCAGAGATACATAGATTCCGGCCGTGCCTGCCCCGCCTACACCAAGGTTTCGGCGAGGCAAGCCGGTAGGCAGGCTCGGGGGGGGGCGGAATGACAGAAATAGGCGGAATAATCCGATATACGATTTTCTAGTGTTTTGTCTTTTTCAAAATTTCACGAAATACCCCGATTGGCACCGTTACCCTACCCCCTTCTTTCAATCGCGCCTTCCCTTCTTTCTGTTTTTTCCAGAGCTTCATTTTTCTTGTTCGATCTCCTCCATTTTTCCCAAAATTTCCCAAGTCTTTTTTCATAGCCGCAATTGTTTCGCGCGCCAATACCCGTCCTTCAACTTGCGCTTGAATGGCTTGTGTAAATTGCACCGCTGGCAATAACTCTTTTAATCGCTCCACTGTTGAACGACCTTCGCGCTCAATGTCGCGTCGCGCCACAATGCGCGTTAAGGCCGGTTGTGCTTCACCGGCAACTAAAATTTCCATCTTCACTACATCCGCACGCTCTTCTCCTGCTAGTTCGTAGGAAAATGAGGCGTACCCTGCCGACATTGATTTTAGTTGATCATCGAAATCACGAATGAGTTCGGACAATGGCATCTTACCAGAAATTAAAACCGCATTGCCGATGGTTTGCGTTGATTCGATTCGCAAATCAAACACCGTGTTTAACGCCACTACTTGATGAATATACTCAGGAGGAGTAAGGATGGTTAGGGCAATCATCGGTTGATACACGACGTCTGGTTTTGCTGGCCAATCATTTGTTTGTTTTACGATGCGCTCGACACCACGATCAACTACTCTATATGCAATCGACGGAAAACTGGTCATGAATTCCAGCCCGAATTCTCTTTGAAGACGCTCCGAGATAATTTCGAAATGGAGCTGACCCAAAAATCCTACCTTCACTCCCCGCCCCAACGCCTCATTATTGTCCGGTTCAAACGCAAGCGCTGGGTCATTGAGTTGCAACTTTAACAATCCTTTAAATAAATCGTCGAATTCAGTGTCGCCGTCTGGATAAAAAGAAATAAAGACGACTGGCGTTGGCTCGCGGTATCCCGGAAGTGGCGCGCCGATGGCCGTACCCGATGCAATCGTATCGCCAATACGGACAAGCCCCGGATCTTTAATACCGGTGGCAATATACCCTATTTGACCACTTGCAAGAGAGGTGTCTTTCGTTAATTCTGGGGCAAATATTCCTATTTCTTTTGCCTTAAACGATCCTGGGAGCGCACTGAATGAAAATTCTTGACCTGCTTTTACCACACCATCAAATACCCGCACGAACGCCATGATACCTTTATGATCATCGTAACGAGAATCAAAAATTAATGACGATGATGCGTTGGGATCTTTTTCGGCAAATGCATACGGATGTTTTGGTTCTGGGAATTTTTCTGCGATTGCTTCTAATACTTCCGGCACCCCTTGGCCTGTTTTTCCTGATATCGTAAAAATTTCTTGTGGAGTAACCTGCAACAATTCCGCAACGGATGCAATCACCGCTTCGGCACCTACGGGAACTAAGTCAATTTTATTGACTGCGCCGATAATAGTCAGCCCTGCTGCTTGTGCCATTCGCAGATTGGACAGTGTTTGCGCTTGGATACCTTTTGTTGCATCAACCAACAATAACGCACCCTCAACAGCAGTTAGTGCGCGAGAGACTTCATAAGAAAAATCACTGTGTCCGGGGGTGTCGATCAAATTATATAAATAGGAACGACCTGTGCGACTAGTAAAATGCATTCGCACCGGTGCCATTTTAATGGTGATACCGCGCTCGCGCTCCAAATCGAGTTGATCTAAATACTGTGGGCGCATTAATCGATCTGAAATCGTTCCAGTGACTTGCAAAAAACGATCTGCGAGCGTGGACTTACCGTGATCGATATGAGCGATGATTACAAAATTCCGAATATCTGAAAATTTATAAGAATGTTCCATAAAAAATAATCAATCACAGTAAACGCCCCTCTTCTCCACACCGTGCTCCTATTTATAATTTTTGAAGCGTCAATGAGAGGGTTAGTCTGGCAGGAAGGTCAAGCGTCTTGTATTCGTACAATGCCTTGTGATTTTGCTTCCAAATGTACCCGAGTGGAGCCGATATTTCAAGGTTGTAGGAGGCGGTATCCCCCGGTTGCTTTTCAAATACAAAATCATAAGACACTGAGTCTTGCGGGGCAATAACCAAGTCGTGATTGTAATCAAACGATACTTCGCTTGTCTTCCCTCTATCAGTTTTTAACCAAAATCCATAGATATTTTTTTCTTTATCTTTAAAACTTTTCACTTCAGGAAATGCAGGGAATATTCTCATTGAGGATTCGATTTGTTTTACCAATGGGTCGCTAGAATAGCCCGCCTGAGCATAAGATATTTTTGGGGTAATCGTCCTGTTCCACGCACCATTTATATTTACTAACTTTGCCGTTCCAACAGTATATGCTTGGATATATGACTGATTTTGAGCAGTATACCACCAAGCCGCATCAGATGGCGCAGTATGTGTGTATGAAATAGTGACATGATTCGCAGCTGTTCCATCTGGATTAATGCGAATTTGAGAAGTAACTTCTTTTTTAATAAATGAATCGGATTTTTGACCGCCGATATTGGCGGAAACAATGGATAAATAATCGCCATTAAAATTCGTTGGAATTTCCAATTGTCGACCAGATATTGCCGTACTATCGAGAAATTTTTGAATCTCGACATCTTTTGCGTACACCAAAACGTCTTTGCGCGCAATCCATGTCGCAAGCAAAGGAGTCAACTGACTTGCCTTCCCGTCTTTTATTTTTTCTAAGACTAATGGGGCTGTAACTTTCACTATATTTTTAGGCTGATCTTTGCCTTGTTTTTGATTTTCCTGTACAGATTTTTGAATTTTTTCTAAAAAGGTATCTGCGGTTAATACTTCATTCGATTTTGAATCTGGAACAGGAATTGGTCCCGTAACCGCTAACACATCGGCAAAAATTGAAGCATTTACTGCAATGACTCCATCAAATCGAATGTTTTGTTTGCGATATAAATCAGACGCCTCTAAGAATTGAATAACTCGAGCAGCTGAATCAGGGAAGTTTACAAACCAATTCGCATCGGCGGTACGCCAATTTCCTACAATAGCTTGTAACGGTTGCGGAGGTATGGTGGTCGTTGAAAGAACGCGGTCAACATCGTTTATATCATGAATTTCTACACCAGCAATGGCTCCCCTACGAATAACAACGTCCGCATACATTCCGATAAATCCACCGCCGGGACGAATTTCTGATGGATTTTGCAAAAGAACAACTATGTGATGATCTCCTTCATAGGTAAGCCACGCACGAACTGCGTGGACAAATTTTCCATATCGATCAAGCGAAAATCGCGCCGATAAATCATCGTCTGAAGATGCTCCCAGCACCCCATTCGTCAACACTGAACGAGAAGGAAGATCTTTTTGTTTTCCATCTATAACAGTAAATAAATCATCGATGCGTTCTATTCGACTGATAATACTCTCTCCGTTACCGGAAAGAATATCTTGCACGAGAGTATTTGAAAATCCCGATACTTCACCAGCCAAATTGAGCGAGACTGACCCTAAGGTTGTCGCTCGTTCATATACAGAAAAAACATCATTAACGACTGCTGATATATTACCTAAAAATTGCCCATAATATGAATGAAACGATATTTCTCCTTGCGATTTTTTTGATGTTTCATACCATCCAAATCCACCTATTACAACCGCTACCACCATAAAAAATCCGCACAAAACAGCGATATTTTTTCGAGAAAGGGTTGATGCAAATAGAATTTTTGATCGAGGTAATCCGAGTGATTTTGGAGAAATGGCAAAATCAACGTGATGTGAAAATGTATTATGTAATCCATTTTTCAAAATTGAATCAGCAGTAGGCACTCCTTCGTTCTCATCTGGAACTACAAAATTTTGTCTCTGCGGTGCTCGTGTTAATGATTCATCACTTTCAGCGTAGGAAGGGGGCGTGGGAATCCCGATTGCTTCTGATTCTTCTTTTAATCGAATTACTTCACCTGATGAAGCGGGTCCCCTTGCTTTACTTTTTTCGTCATCCAGTGGTCGTTTAATGTCGGAAAAAGATGGGTGATCTGATGGAAGTGGCATACTTGTATAGTTTACCGGTTGTGCCAAAAATCTCAAAACGGCTTATTTTATTTTTTAAATAATTTATTTCATTCCTTATTTTTCTTGTAAGCTCTCCGCGCATCTCTTATCATTATTCTATACACCATACAATTATGAAAAAATATTTTTTATTGCCGGCGTGGTTTTATCTGGCGATCATTTTGCTAATGTCCGCGATATTTATGGGATACGCGGCATTCACAGATTCTGCTATCACCGATGAACTTGCCCATATTCCTGCGGGATATTCTTATGTGCGGTTTCTTGATTATCGCCTCAATCCCGAACACCCCCCTCTTTTAAAAGCTCTTTCAGGAATTCCTCTCCTATTTCTTCATCTTCGCTTCCCCATCGACAAACCATCATGGACAACAGATATTAATGGACAATGGACTGCTGGCACTCAATTCTTATATGAATCAGGAAATGATGCTAATACTATCATCCACACTGCACGCATCGCGCCCATCATCGTTACCCTTGCTACTATTTTTCTTTTATACTGGGCTTCAAAAAAACTTATTGGGCGCTATTGGGCATTGGTTCCAACATTTCTTTTCGCGTTTTCTCCTATTGTGCTTGCACACGGCCACTATGTGACGACTGATATCGCTGCAACTGGCGGAATTTTGCTCGCGCTCGTCTTTTTTGTCCAATTTTTAAAAAATCCAACTCCCAAAACGCTCTTTTGGGCTGGTATTACGTTTGGTGTTGCGCAGTTAGCAAAATTTTCGGCTGTCCTCCTCATTCCTACTTTTGGCATTTTTCTTTTTGTGTATTGGTTGGCTGCTACTCTTCAACATCGCTACGGGATTTGGTGGAAGGACTCTTTTATCGCCTTGATCCGACTCATTATTCAAACAATCGGCGTTGGAATTATTGGCGTTTTCTTTGTGGTCTACCCCCTGTACGCGCTTTTGACAATTCACTACCCCCAAGAAAAACAAACTTCTGATACCCAATCAATCCTTACCTCGTTTGGAGAACCGGCATCTGCTGGACATCGATGTAGTATTGGCAGATGCATTGCCGACCTTACTATCGCGGCAACCCAGCACACACTCTCTCGACCATTGGCACAGTACGCACTTGGAGTTTTAATGGTGACGCAACGAGCCGCCGGAGGTAATACAAATTATTTTAATGGCATTGTTTCAGCATCGGGTTCTCGTCTCTACTTCCCACTTGTCTATGGAGCAAAAGAAAGCATTCCTGTGCTTATGTTTCTCTGCGTTGCTTTGTTTGTAGGAATACGAAATGGTGTTTCACTCTTTCGAAAAATTGGATGGCGAAATATTGCGTCAAAAAAAGCAGAACTTATTGCTATGTACCCCGAATTAGTAGCTAGTGGACTATTCGTCTTGATCTATTGGGGATACAGCATGAAGAGTCCTTTGAATATTGGAGTTCGTCATATTCTTCCGACGATTCCATTCTTATATCTTCTCGCAACTGTGTTTTGGAAAAAATGGATATTACAATTCGACTTTCACCGCGGTGTCACACTCGTCGACACCATAAAATCCGCGGGTGTGAGCATCGTAAAAACATACTTTAAAGTACTCACGGTATGCATTATTTTGATCTGGGTTCTTTTTGAAACCATCTCTACTGCTCCCTATTTTCTCTCTTCATTTAATGAATTTGCCGGTGGGACACGTGGTGGATATAGATTGGTGACTGATTCTAACTACGACTGGGGGCAAGATATGATCCGCTTACAAGAATTCATGAACTCTCATCCGGAGATAGATCGATTTGCTATTGATTATTTTGGCGCGGGAAATAGCACTTACTATTTTGGTGAGCGAGCAGTGAATTGGTCATCCGACAAAGGAAATCCCGAACTTTCTGGAATTCATTATTTAGTTGTCTCCGTAAATACCTTACAATCCGCTATTCAAAAAACATCTTCCGATTTTGACCGGAATCCAAAAGATGAATATCGTTGGCTCACCGAAACAAGGCATCCTGCATTAAATGCTTTTGGAGAAGTTCCCTTGCCTGATTTTCGTGTAGGAACCACGTTGTTTGTGTATAAACTCTAAAGCAGGGTTTAGCCACTAAGGTATAGGGTTTAGGGGGAAAAAATAGCATTTTTTGTATATCATTTCCCACCCGCCCGCTTAGTAGGCATGACTTGATTGAAGTATCCATGCCTTTGAGCTTTGCTTCACTATTAGCTATACCCTAAACCCTATTAACTTGCCTTTCTGTCGAGGACTGCGTTCACTGCGGCATCGGCTTGCGTATTTTGTTCGCGAGGAATATGTACAAATGTTACTGATGCGAAATCCATCATCGCATTTAATACCTGCACAAACAGTGGCACAATATCAGGGTGCTCTACTTTATATTGTCTATTTAATTGTCTTACCGCTAGCTGGCTATCCGCGCGGACTTCGACATGTGTTTTTTTAGCGATCGATACCCCAAGAACGCTTTTCAATTTTTTTAACGCTAAGATAATGGCTGTGTATTCAGCAAAATTATTTGTTTTTATTCCTAAAAATTCTCCGTACTGTTTGCCTTGAACCACAAAACCTGATGCGGATGGTCCGGGGTTTCCCCGCGAACCGCCATCAGCATAAATTATTTCTTTGCCTTCATTCATATACCACAGTATAGGCAATGTATCATCAAGTATCTAGGGGGCAAAATAAAAACCGAATGAAGACATGCTTCATTCGGCTCATATACTTACAAGGGTAAGTTTTCCGATTTTCGATATGCTCGATACTCGCTAATTTTTGCTTTCAAAGAATTTTCATTGAACTGCAAATTATTGCCTTCTGCAAGACTTAATAATAGAGTCAATAATTCTTTGCGAGTCATTCCTGCTTTGTAATGTTCGATAACAAATAACGCGACGGTTATGCGTTTTTTTGCATGATTTTGAACAACGTTGTATCGCATTGGAGAATTTTTCCCCAAATACGATGTAACAATCGCTCCATGTAGACACTCTATCCATCGCGAACAGGGTTCAACATCGACGTACTCGGGCACGCCTAATCTTGGTGCTTTTGGCATATTTAAACTCCCTTGTGAAAAAACTATGACTCACACTCTAGCACCTCTCTCGCTTTCTTACAAGCAGATTTCTTCCGTATCTATATCACGTTTTTTAGTATCTCTATAATCTTTTGAGCTACCTCTTTTGCTTGGGTATATGTTTCCAATTCAACTCCACCAACATAGGCGTGCCCCCCACCGCCGAATGATTTCATAATATCTCCAAAATGAGGAGGATTTTTTATTTTTTTCAAGACAGATCGAGCCCATGGATTTACTCCGGCGGAAATATGATATTTTCCGTCAGTTTTCCGTTTTTTTAAAATTACCGCATAGAGTGCGTCTGGATACAATAAATACGGAGCGAAGCGCAAATCAACAAGATCTTTGGGTTGCTCGCTGATATCTATATATGTTGATGGTCCAATTTCTTTTAATTCTTTTTTATAAAAATTCAACGTTTTTTTTATCTTCTTTTTTCGCTCTTTGTGTGCGTTTACGATTCGAGTATCTCGCGCAATTGAAGGTATTGAACGTTTTGAGAGAGCCTCAATAAGCCATTTTAACGAGGCTTCTTTTCTTTTATTTTCATGTATATACGTGCTGATTCGTAACGCTGGTTCTTCTTGAAATACCGCCTGCTTCGGCGTCTCGTAATTGGCTCCATCAACAATATCAAGCCATTTTGCTAATTCTTTTATATTTTTTGATGGTTGATATCCGAAATTTCTTTGCAATACATCAACTACTTGATGACAGCATGACGGGTATGAACTATCCCAATCATGCGTACTTGTTTTCTTGAATTGTTTCTCCCATACAGCGTCATCAAACGTCGTAGGATGATGATCCATCCAAAACACCGCGGATGGATGATACCTAAAATCAACAATAATTGCCGGATTTCCCTTGCCCCCTAATTCATTTTCTTTTTTGAAAAAATCAAGTGAATGCCAATGGAGTGACAATGGATAATTCACGGGGATATAGGTTGCTACTTTTTCTTGTTGTTTTCGCCACGCAAAAAAATCCAAAAAAACCGCAGCAGATGCACGGCCATCAAAATCATTGTGAAAATAGAGATCGTAGTACATTCGTCGTAAAACCTAAAATGTGAATCTTTTCGCGCCAATACACCAAGGATTACATACTACATTCGTTTCTTTAGCGCTTCAATAGCAGGGAGTTTTTTGCCGGCCAAAAAATCAAGGAGCGCGCTCCCCCCTGTCGAGATAAATGAAAAGGCCTTTTCTAGCTTGTTTTTTCGCAAAAACTCTACCGTCTCACCACCTCCGGTAATTGACAGTGCTTTTTTATTTTCTAAAACCGCTTTTGCTATTGCTATTGAGCCTTTGGCGAATTTCTTTTTTTCCGTCAACCCCATCGGACCACTCCATAGAATTGTTCGCGCCGAATGTATGATGTTTGTAAACTCTTCTATTGTTTGCGGGCCGATATCTAAAATCGCATCACCATCCCATGCGTAATCTTTTGGCATAATAATGTTCTTGTATCGGAGCAATTTTTTTAATTGGAGGGCATCTTTTTGATCAGTGTCTCGCAACGATTTTTTTACATCCTGCCCTTTTAGAAAAAGAAGTGTATTGGCAGCGGCTCCCCCTACTAAAAAATTATCAACGTTGTTTTCTAATTGCTTCATAACAGGCAGCTTATCCGCTGCTTTTGCCCCTCCAATAACCGCCACAAACGGATGTTTCGGTTTTTCTATGAGCCCACAGAGGTGTATTATTTCTTTTTCAAGAGAAAGACCCGCATATGATGGCAAAAATTTTGTCACCCCCACAGTCGACGCAGCGGAACGATGAGAAACAGCAAAGGCGTCGTTTACAAAATAATCTCCAAGAGACGCGAGTTGCTTGGAAAATGATACGCTGTTTTTTTCTTCTCCCTCCCAAAAACGGATGTTTTCTATTAACGCAATAGAATCTTTTGGAGCATCATCAATTTTCTTTTTAACCTCGTTGAAATTATGCGAAAATGGCACAAAAAGCACGGGTGCGTTTATTAATTTTGAGAGTTTTTTCGCGTCTGCCTGCAATGAGTATTTTTGATCAAACCCCTGTGGCCTACCCTTGTGAGAGACAATGACAATCTTTGTAGCTTGTTTTTTTAAGAACTGTATCGTAGGGACAATTGCTTCCATTCGCCATGAGTCACTGGTATTAAAATCCACCCGAACGAGTGCAACCCCTTTTAGTGCGGAACTTTTTACTTTTCGTAGATAAGAAATCATATGTCCCTGTATTATAGCGGAGGGCACTGCCACTACGCTAGTTGGTCCAAAAACTATTTTCTTTGAATAGTGCTCATGCGTTTTTTAGAGCCAACCTGAAAATTCTGCGGAATTTTTGATTTCGTCCTCAATGAAAATGTGAGCATTTTTATTTCCAGATATTCTTAAAAAACGCATGAGCGTTCATTTGTTCACCTCTCCTTGTTAGTGAGTACTACTCTCGTAACCGTTTAAAGACATCTGCCTCTATCATCTGTCTGTCGGCGCCATACTTCATCCGACAGTATTCTTTAATTTTTTCCGCCATCTCACGATCTCCCCCCGCCACTGAGCGACCCTCTACCAATAAATTAAACGGCTTGGCTGTTTCACCAGAAACTAATAATTTTGCATACGCGTTTCGATTATCAATATTCATTAAATCTTGCTGAGAAAATACCGGATCAAACTGCTTCACTAAAAATTCCGCGTCTTGCGCGCCCACTCGAAATACGATTTGACTCCCCACGTTACCAAACACTGAATCGCGAATTTTTTCCGTTAATTGCGCGATAAATTGATGCGCGATATTGAGGGTTAATTTATATTTGCGCGCCTCAGATAAAATAACCGAAATGGAATCAGTGGTGAAATTTTGAAACTCATCTATGTACAAATTAAATGTCCGCCTCTTGCTGGCATCGGCAATATCGACTCGCGACAATGCCGCCATTAACAATTTCCCAGTGATAATCATGCCGAGCAAGTTAGCGTTAATGTCTCCTATTTTTCCCTTAGATAAATTGACTAATAAAATTTTCCCTTCATCCATCACCTTACGGAAATTGAATGCCGATCTGTACTGACCAATTATCGGACGCATATAGTCATTGGCAGTAAAATTATTGAATTTTGAGGTGATGTATGGCGTCATATTGGCAAGAGAAGCTTCTCCTCCTACCTTATTCGCCTCCTTTGACCAAAAATCGATAACGACCGGATTATGAATTCGCGCCACTTTCCTGTTTCGATATTCGGTATCAGTAAATACCCGAGGCACTTCCATAAGTGTCGCTGGCTCATTTGGCATATCTTCCATCAATAGCAAAAGCGCATTGCGCATATATTGCTCGAACATCGGTCCCAAGGTTTCGGGTGGAAATAATTTACTAAAAATACTCATCATCTCATTGACGATAAATGTTTTTTCTTCCGGTTTATTAAAATCATATTCCAACATATTCAAACCCACCGGACGCCACAGATCTCCCGGATTAAAGTAAATAACATCATCAAGACGCTCTTTGGGAATGTATCCGAGCGCGTTTTCCACCAAATCACCGTGAGGATCAATGATCGCCAACCCCTTTCCTCCCACGATATCCTCCAAAATCATGTCTCCCAAAAACGTTGATTTTCCGGTACCAGTTTGTCCCACCACATACAAATGACGTTCGCGATCACTGTCGGCAATGTATACCGGTTTTTGTTCGCCGCGAAATACTGATAGTCCTAAACGCGTACCGTGATTTGGTAAATTGGATGGGGCGGGCGCTTCCTTTGATTTCAGCCATTTTATCTTTGGTGTTTCCAATGTTGATGTTGGCAAATGGAAAAAGCTGGCAATTTCTTCGGTATTCAATACCATTGTTTGAGCTGGTATAAATGATCGAAATGAAAATGCGTAGAGTAATTTTTGAAGTGAGCGAACTTTTACGATATTGTATTCATTTCGACGAGGAGCAGAAAATTGCGAGAAGCCACTGGCGATACCATCCAAAATATCATTTGCCTGGAATGGCGTGGGGGCAGAAGTAATGATTCGAACATTTACCGCGAACAGTGGTTTCGAGATCTTTGATTCAATCGCTTTTACGCCATCTTCATCAATGACGATTCGCTCTTGCGTCATTTGTTCCGGCGATTGTGTTTTTGGAAACAACAGATCTTTTATGGTTTTAAAACTAATGCGCGACTCAAACCCAAGCACGTGTTTTAATTCTTTTCCTTTTTTTAATTCACCGATATAGCGAAGCGCCTTTTTCTTCACTCCATTACTTTCTGGGCGAATGACAATTTGCAATGCCGCACCCTCTCCTATTTCGTGAATCTTTGAAAATGCACCGACAATTGAAGAAAAGGTATCGATACCAATCTCTTGATAGGTGCGCACCGGTAATGCGTAATGTTCTTTTTGAGTGATGTAGGCACCAGCGGCGGCACCGTTTGGGCTAAATACATTGTAGTCGTCGCGAACCACTGACACGCTTGCCGAATTCCAAATACCCTGAATTTGTCGTGTCGTCACCTCCACGTACTTCCGAGGAACCGCGATATAAAACAAAATATCCTCTCCAACGTGGGGCACCGCCAATTCAAAACAAAATGCCTTTTTTAACGAAGCTAAATTGCCCAATAATTGCTCTGTTCGTAAAATTTCCACCTTGAAATCACGCGGAAGTCCTGAAGTGTCTTTTGTTTGTTGACCGCTTTCTTTTTGCACCCTAACTAACAGCAAAGAAAAAGAAAGAGCTTCTTGAATTCGATGGCGTCGTATCCATTGGAACGCAAAAAATCCGCCAACTCCCCCAAGGACGCTTATGAAAAATAAAACAATCGCGTAGACAATCATTGTCGAC
Source organism: uncultured Candidatus Saccharibacteria bacterium (assembly GCA_964513095.1). Classification (GTDB taxonomy): domain Bacteria; phylum Patescibacteriota; class Minisyncoccia; order UBA6257; family 2-01-FULL-56-20; genus JBDKGD01. The sequence continues at coordinate 24,043 of CAZELH010000002.1, read as the reverse complement.
AAGTAGATACTCCTTAAGTATATACTACTGACTCTTTTTTATTCTTTTGAAATTAATCCCCTCCGAATTAGTTCTTCATGTAATCTTCCCGCCAATGCATCACGAAATGCATCGAGCACAAATGGCGATGAAGTAGCTGCTTTTGTCGTAGCAGATACCAACCCATCACGAAATGCGTCATCAAGCAGATATTCAATTTCCAGACGCGCTTCGGGACTGGCGCTTTTTACGTATTCAGGAAGAATTGAATTGACACTTTCATTTGATTGGGTGGCGGCATTAGTTGCGGTATCATCCACTCCTGTTGTCTGTGTATTTGTTGGATGTATTTTTTCCAACGCCTCTTTAATGATTTGACGATCAGAAAGGTCTTTTACCTCTCCTTCTAATTTACGCGATTCAACTTCATGCGCGAGCGCGCGAAGATCTTGCTCAATACCCGAAACGATGTTTTGCTGTTCTTCCATAGGGAAATAATAGCATAAAGCGCGAATCGTGAAACGTGAAGCGCAAATCGTTCAGCATGAGGAATGAATTAAGTATTAGGAAATTGCGAATTAAGAAAATACATGGATCCCCGCCTACACGGGGATGACAGCAGGCGGGGATGACGAAAAAAACAGGCCGTCGGTATAACTTAGTAAAACCGGCAGGCCTAGTGAGTAATATCACGATTATCTTTTATTGAGAGACTCCTCACTGCGTTCGGAATGACAGAAAAGCGGGACGATACACATTAGGATAACCAGAGATCATACTCGGAATGACAAGAAATAAATATGACAGACTGAAACAAAAAAATTATGTTACTATCAATTCTTCGCCTTTATTCATTTTTATTTATTCACTATTCTTAATGATATGAGTAAAAAAACGTGGGCAGTGCTGTTTGGAATTCTTGCTCTTGCTACATTCTTTAGATTTTTTCACATTACAACCACGCCTCCCGGACTGTACCCCGATGAGGCGATGAATGGGAGCAATGGGCTTCATGCGTGGCATACTGGTGAATTTTCTTGGTTTTACCCAGAAAATAATGGTCGCGAAGCATTGTTTATCAATCTACAATCTTTGGCTGTTCATTTTACTGGTATCCGCGAAGCGTGGGTGTTGCGTAGCGTGGCGGGAGTGTTTGGCGTATTGACTGTATTGGCAGTATTTTTGCTGGCAAAAGAATTTTTCAATCCCACCACCGGTTTACTGGCAGCCTTTTTTATCGCTACTAATTTTTGGCACATCAATTTTTCACGTATTGGATTTCGCGCCATTATGGCTCCGTTTTTTGCAACACTGGGACTCTATTTTCTTATTAAAGCGTTTCGTGAGCAAAAAAATAGATGGTGGGGATGGATGGTTATGGCGGGCATTACCCTTGGGTTTGGATTTCACTCCTATATTGCCTACCGCGTTATTCCGGCAGTTGCCGTTGTTATTGGTTTCTACTTTTTACTTTCTGCAAAAAAGAAGTTGCCGATTATTGCTAAAAGTATTGTGTGTGGGATATGCGCTCTGATTGTTTTCGCCCCACTCGGATACTATTTCTTGAAAAATCCTGGCACATTTTTTGGCAGAACATCACAAGTATCCGTCTTTAGTTCGCCCTCACCCGCACACGATCTTGCGCTTAATATTGCTAAAACAATAGGAATGTTTTTCGTGAACGGTGACGGAAACTGGCGACACAACTATTCTGGTGCGCCAGAGTTGTTTGCACCGGTTGCCTTGTTCTTTGCTATTGGCATTGTGTGCGCGCTAGTAGTATCCGCACGACTTCTTGTAAAGACCCTATACCCGACACGCTGGCCCACTATACGGGGAACCGATATTTCATACATCGCTCTTCTGTCGTGGTTGGTTTTTGCTTCATTGCCCGTTGTGATATCAAACGAAGGCATTCCTCACGCTCTTCGATCAATCCTCCTTATCCCCCCCGTTATTATTTTGGCGGCGACGGGAGCTGTGTGGCTTTTTGAATTTTTAAAAAAGAAAATTTCGCTTCCCTACCTACAAATACTCACCCTAGTAACACTCATTACTATTGGAAGTTTTGGTTATTACCAATACTTTGTTTTGTGGGCAAATAACCCGAATGTATCCGGCGCCTTTGCCGAGAATTATGTAAAACTTGGCCACACCATCAATGCACTTCCCAAAGAATTGCCAAAATACATCATCGTGCGCGCCGGTGGCACGTTAGTAAATGGTATTCCGATGCCAACGCAAACTGTAATGTTTCTCACTGATAGTTACGATCGCGCTCAACAAGAAGAAAAAAATATCCATTACATTTTCCCCGAACAAGAAAACCAAATTCCCGTTGGCGCGTTTACCGCAGTGATTGAGTAGATCGACAAAAAAATCACCTCCTAGAGGGAGGTGATTTCTACTTCGGTGTAGTGTTGGCGATGGCCTTTTGTGCGGTGATGGCGAGCTTTTGAGCTGTACTTAAAGATGAGTTTCTTCTCGTCTCGCTCTTGTGCAATTACCTTTCCAGAAACCGTAGCGCCTGTTACTACAGGAGCCCCAATTTCAAGATTTTCACCCTTCCGACGCAATAGAACTTGGTCAAAAGACACCGTTTCACCAACGGCTGATTCGAGTTTTTCTACCTGTACTTTGGTGCCGGCAGATACAATGTACTGCTTGCCCCCTGTTTTGATGACTGCGAAATCATTCATAGCAAAATTATTGTATTGCAATAATACCAGCAAAGTAGATAAAAATCAAGATGGCCACCCCTAGCGCCCCTCCTGCTAGCAAAAACTGCTCTTTTTGGAAGATTTTTTTGGTCCTATCTCTGTGTCTCCAGAGTATGATCGTGAGGACTATATTCGCAAGAATACAGAGACTCGCGACAAAACCTACTGCGTGAACAAAGCGGGGTGACGCTAAAAAGAATGGAGTATATGGTCTATACGCAACAACCGCTACCGACCAAGCAGGGATAGACGACTGTGCAAACCGCCACCATCCAAATCCCACCAAAACCACTGCCAGTCCATAAAGAATGCCTACCCCATATCGAGTGGCAAATTTAATTATTTTCTGTTGTGTGTTATGAAAGTCCATCGCGCATAATTCGTGCCGCATCGACTGGATCAATGACATTAATATCAATGCCGGTACCCAACTCAAATCCACCAATTGTCGTTAATTTTGGAATCACCTCAATATGCCAATGATAGTAATCATATTGTCCGTCAACGTTATGCAAAGGCGCGGTATGAATAAAGAAGTTGCAGTCTGGATCGCCGGCATGATTTCTTACCTGTGTTAATACCGTTTTTAACAGATCGACAACATCAGCTAATTTTTCCGCTGGCGTCTCTTCAAACGAGGCATCGTGATGCAATGGGAAAACCCGCACTTCAAACGGGCTTCGTGAGACATACGGCGCAAAGGCAATCGCATTATCGTTTGACGCAACAATCCGACTCCCTTCTTTTTTCTCAAATGCGATCATCGCACAATGGACGCATTGCTGATGTTGAGAAAAATACTTATTTGAACCATTGAGCGAATGTTGTACGTCTGGCGGAATAATAGGGAGGGATAAAATTTGATAGTGAGGATGGAAAAGCGAGGCTCCCGCAGATGGTCCCCAATTAAAAAATGTGGAAGTGTAAGCGAGACAATTATCTTGCTTAAGGGTATGGTAATGACTTTGCAACAAGGAAAACAATCGAACCGCTGAAGCGAGTTCCATGTCGGCGAGCGTAGCAACGTGAGATCTTCCAATCAATAATTCATGTCGACCAATTCCTTCCATTACTGAGTATGGGCCTTGCTCAAATAACTGTGCACATACTGGACCATGAAATAATGCAGGGAATTTATTGGGGATAATTGCCCCCTCCCATTCTGTTTCGTTTGGATAACTTGCTACTACTGGTACATTTCCTGATTTTTCTAAATCTTCAAAAGGACAGGTATCTATGGGTGTTGGTACTCGATCTGTTTTTTTTGCCAAAAAATCATGCGGTCGCTTTGCCCGTTCGGGAGCCATAATAATCCAGTCACCCGACACCATATCTTTTCGTAATTGACTCATAAAAAATAAATACTTATTTGTTTTTTAACCTGTGTTCATAATACCACTGAAAAACTTGCCGTGCCACTGGAACAGCGTTCAAACTTCCCTCTTTTGAATTTTCTATCAAAATCATAATGGCTATTTCTGGATTATTATATGGCGCGTAGCCAATAAAAAATGCATTTTCTTGCGTGTTGTTTAAGATTTGAGCGCTACCGGTTTTTGCGGCAACTTCAACTGGTAGGTCGTGGAGTAGATAGGCGGTACCCTTTGGTGACGTTACCGTTAATCGCATTCCTTTTTGTGCTTCTACAAAAAAATCATGGAGTGATGTCAAGTCTTGATTTACCGTACTTGAAGTAGTACCTGCTACTAAAAATGGCTTATAGATTGTTCCTCCGTTTGCCAATGCACCTGTATAGGTGAGGAGCTGAATGGGTGTCAATAAAACATCGCCTTGCCCAATACTTACGTTATAGGTGTCTCCTAAAAGCCATGGAGTGCCCATTGAAGATTCTTTCCATTGCGGGCTTGGCAAAAAACCGGATCGCTCCCCCGGAAGATCAATCCCTGTTACTTTTCCCAATCCAAATCGCTCCCACCATTGTCGCAACCGAGAAATTCCCAGTCCAGTTACTCCCCGTCCACCACCACCAACAATATAAAAATAGACGTTACTCGATTGTGCGATCGCTGAGTATAAATTTACATTCCCCTGAAACCGCCAATCCAGAAATCTGGTCGGATTTTCTGGATGGTATGGGTTTGGAATTTCTAAATACCCCGGAGAGAAAAATTCTCTTGTCGCTGGAACAATATGCTCCGCCAAAGCGGCAATACCCACGAGTGGCTTGATTGTTGAACCGGGGTTATAGACCCCTGACACTGCGCGATTAAAAAGTGGCCGAGAACGATCGGATAACAATTGATTTCGCACTCCCGCTCCTCCGCTTTGCGAAAATACATTATTATCGAACGTTGGAAAACTTGCCATTGCCAGTATCGCGCCATTTTTAGGATTGATGGCAAGCGCAACGCCATTTGTTCGTCCAATTTCGCGCAATCTCTTTTGCAATGCATCGGCAAAAAACTTTTGCAATTCACCATCAATGGTTAAATGAAGTGTTTCGCCAATAACCGGTGCACGAGGTACTCGTTCTTCCAATACATTTCCCCGTGCATCACGAACTTTTGTAGTTACCCCCGGTTCACCATGTAATTGCGCGTCGTAAAATGCCTCGATACCAGAACGTCCCACGCTGTCGGTGCTCGTTAGGGCTGGATTTTTCTTTAAATCATCTATAGTTGCCAAACTTGTATACCCAAGCACTGATGCGAACGTTGGACCATCGGGATAAAATCGTTTGTATCTTTTTTGAATAATAAGCGCAGGGGCTGTATCAGCTATGCTGTGAATCTTCACCACCTGCTCATCAGTAATATCTTCTGCCAATAACAATGGGTCGGAAATTTGATCTTTTTGTCGATCCGCAATGCTATTTAAAATATCCGATGGCAATATTCCAAGAATAGCAGAAATGTCTGCTAGGGTTGTTTCTTGTGTCGACGGATTTTGTATAAAAATTTTCGTATCCAACAATAATGAAAACGCGACTCTGTTGTCTGCAATTACCATCCCAGCCTTATCAACTACAATTCCTCGAGGCGCCTCAACACGGGTTGAAGCTGAAAGATTTCCCTGAGCACGACCTGCGTAAAAATCAAAATTTTTCACACCAATGCGAAGTATATCGATACAGACAATACTCGCAAACAGTACAACCCCAAAACCAATCATAGAGAACGTAAATGAAGACAATGGGACCTCAACCACATCCAGATCGGCGTCAGCCGCTAGTGCTTCTTCGAAACTCAACCCTCCTTCATAAACTCGGCGTTTCGCCATATATCCAAGACAATAGCAAAAAAATTGCCCCAAATACACCCGCATTCACCGCTACCACAGGTATAAGTACCTCAGGACGAGTCAGTATCTGTGTCTCATACCCGCCCGCAAATGAGAATAATAAAACACTTCCGATCATTATCAACACTCGAATAATCCACGGCTGAAGCATAAAAAAATTTCGCGTAAAAAAAAGCAGGATGGGAATACCCCAAAGCAA
>CAZELH010000002.1:0-17784 GCA_964513095.1 uncultured Candidatus Saccharibacteria bacterium | reverse complement strand
AGACTTGGCGAAAGCCCCCCTTGCAACAATGCTTGAATTCCTTGCGCACCTACCCGCACCTCCGACTTCCACGAAGGATCAAAAATGGTAGTCACTTGACTTGTGTGATCGCTACTATGAGATACTACCCCAACAAGCACCATCACATCTTGATCGGCATTTTTTTCATCCACATGCGAGGGTGTTAAAACCGCAATCGATTCCGCAGTAACCCCATCGAGAGATCCTCCTGCCACAAATAATTGATCCCGAAAATTAAACGGAAATCTTGAGTACACGAATGCTGAGACAAGAGATGATTTTTTTATCGTTGCACTTACTCCTGATTTTTGAACTTGCGCGAGACGTGTTCGCAATACATCATTTTCACGCGCCACATCGGCGCATACCCCACACGAGGTATCTCCTATTATTTTTGATCGGAATAAAGCCAGTGGACGAGGAAAAAAGAACAAGAGTATTACGCTAATAGAAATGCTACTGTACAAAAAAAATTTTAAACGCATACCGTAAAAATTTTACAATGATATCGTAAGTGGTCGCGATGGATTGTCGAGCAATACCTTTCTGTTTTCAAAATTATCAATAATTCTCCCCAATCCACGAACCACACACGTTAATGGATCTTCGGCGATAATGGTTTCGACACCCACCTCTTTTTGCACCAACTCCGCAAGACCGCGAAGAAGCGCTCCGCCACCACAGATATAAATGCCCTGCTTTAACATATCACCCACCAACTCTGGAGGTGTCATTTCAATAACCTCATGAATCGCTTCTACAATCGCGCTTAATGATTTTGATATTGCACTTCGCACGTGATTGTTTTTCATAACAATCTCTCTGGGAAGCCCAGTACTAAAGTCTCGTCCACGAATAATGGTTTCTAAACGATCTTCCATTGGAATCGCTGAACCGACGCTAATTTTTGCGCCTTCAGCAGTGGACTCGCCGATTGCTAACTTAAATTCTTCTTTCACAAATTTTGTAATATCATCATTAAATTTATCACCAGCGATTTTTAATGTTTTTGATACCACTACACCGCCCATCGAAATAACGGAGATATCGGTGGTGCCTCCTCCGATATCAACAATCAAGCTGGCTAATGGTTGATCTATTGGAAGTCCCGCCCCCAAAGCAGCTGCAATTGTTGAATCTACTAAAAATACCTTTGTACACCCTGCCGCAAGCGTAGCATCTTCTACTGACTTCCGTTCTACTTCAGTAAGATTATTGGGAATTGCTACGATACCTCGGCGGTACCCAAACAGCGATTGTCCACGAAGTCGCTTCAATACTTCGCGCAAAAAATCTTGCGTGCTTTCAAAATCAGAAACCACCCCACCAATCAAGGGTCGAACAACTGAGATATGAGCCGGAGTGCGACCCAACATTTTTTTTGCATCTTCGCCAATCGCTACGATTTGATTCGTTTTTGTATTTATCGCTGCCACCGTTGGTTCATTAACAACAAGTCCGCGATGACGAACGTACACCAAAGAATTGGCGGTGCCGAGATCTATTCCAATGTCTTTAAAAATCGCGTCTAAGAATGCCATACAAGTATTGGGGTATGCCCCATTCTACAAGAAAAAATGGGTAAATAACAAGGCGCGTAATCCGCTTCGCGTCTTATTATTTTTTATTTTTAGGAAACAATTTTTAGCGCTTCGTCAAGAGATACCACCTTCGCATCAGCGTTGGCTTCGGTTCGTTTTTTTATTTCAATTCCCCCAGCGGTTTTTTCACTTACTACAAATCGATATGGAATACCAATAAGATCGGCGGTTGCGAATTTTTCACCAGCGGATGTGTCGCGGTCGTCATACAAGACTTCCACGCCAGCATTTTGCAGTGCTTCGTATACCGGTTTTGCAAGCTCCGGCTTCAATTCAATAAGATGCACTCGAAATGGCGCGACATCCTGTGGCCATAATATTCCCTTTTCATCATGAAATTTTTCAACCAATACCCCCATCAGTCGACTAACACCAATTCCGTAACACCCCATATAGACTATTTTTTGTTGACCATCTGCGTCGGTGTAGGTGAGATTAAACGGCTCTGAAAATTTCGTATTTAACTGAAATGTATTTCCCACTTCAATACCCGCAGATACAGTGAGTGTTTTTCCGCATTCTGGGCATGTCGCCGTTGAACCCACTTCTTGCTTTTGCAACGCTTCGCTTACGATTTCTTTATTTTTTGCAAATCCGCACTCCTGACAGTGATATATGACATCTTCACCTGCTTCATCAAGTACCTGATATTCGTGAGAGTACTTTGAAAAACTCCCTCCCGATGCTTCCACTTTTAATGCATCCAAAGAGAGCGCGGAAAAAACTTTAGCATATGCTCCCCCTGCTTCTTCGTAATATCTTTCTAAATCTTGTTGGTTTGCATGAAAACTGTATAAATCTTTCATGCGAAATTCGCGCCCGCGCAAAATGCCTGATTTCGCCCGCGCTTCGTCACGGAATTTTGTTTGAATTTGATACATTGCAAATGGCAAATCTCGATACGAAGACAAAAATGCAGCAGCAGTTGGCACCACAATTTCCTCGTGCGTCGGTCCCAAGGCATACTCACCACCGTGTCGTGACGGCACTTTAAACAACACATCCACCTCATTCCAGCGCTTTGTTTGTTCCCATAACTCTTGCGGATGGAGCGCGGGTAGCAATACTTCTTGTCCGCCAATCGCATTCATTTCTCGACGAATTATTTTTTCAATATTAGTTATTACTCGCAATCCCAACGGCAAAAATGTGTAGACTCCCGCCATTACTTTTTGTATAAATCCCGCCCGAATTAATAATTGCGCATTTAACGCCACCTCATCGGCTGGGGCGGTTTTGCTGACTTTGGTAAATAATTGTGACTGTCTCATATATCAACCACTATACCTTGAAAAAAATGATAAAAAAAGGGGCCGCTTTTTACAGCGACCACCAATATTAAAATAATTCAGCCGGAATCAGTGGCGTTGATGACCGTGTTGGGTCAAATGCCTTGACCGCTGCCACCACTGCTTGTTTGAGAAAATCCGGTCGTGCAACACAGCGAATATGCACGCCCCGATCATCTGGTATTTTGGTAATCATTCCCAGCAAATAGCACAGTTTTGATTCCGATGATGGACGAAACCCAAAGACGATTGATCCGTCTCGATACGAGCGAGTATCGGTCAACACCATTCTTCCATACTTATCGAACGCCGTACACGATCGAGGAAGAAGTTTTTCAAAATCATATTTTTCATTTTGAAGCGATACAAGCCATGCATCATAGTGATGAAACCCTTTTTTCATCAATATCTCACTAAGGATGTTTGGTTCTCCCTGAATATCTTGCGCGGATTGCTGATATTTCACATCTTCCAAACGAAACACCCCAATCCCCGTCTGTGTGCTTACATGCCACACTCGACCGGGATAGATTTTGCCATCTGGTCCGTAAAACAAAACGTGCTCTTTTATTTGCGGAACGCGATGCCCAAGCGAAAATACTCGGTACAGATTTTGAAATGAAAAGCATTGATGAAATGTCGTATTGTCAAATGTGTAGCATCCTATTCGTCCTTCCCAATACACTTGGGTTTCTCTTTTCAAAATTGGCGCAGGCGGTTTTTTTTGAGAAACAAAAAGATTTTTCATATACGCTCCCTTCCTTTAAGCATCTATAGAATTTGTTAACTATCTATGAGGAAGTCTGCCAGAAGCTTGAAAAATCTACAATACTCCTTTTTTTGCGATAATTATTACGAAAAGGCGGATATAATTTCAGGGAAATCCCCCTTCCAACTTGCCGATCCCACCAAGACTCCATCAATTAAAGATTCTCGTGCAAACAGTGACGCATTTTCTTTTTGTATTGACCCGCCGTACAACACAGACGCTGATGCTCCTCTCTTTTTTTGAATAGCTTGTTTTATACAATCAATCATTTGGGTTGCTGATTCTGGTGTATCGGGAGTTCCCGTTCCAATAGCCCACAGTGGTTCGTAGGCAATAACGAGGTTTGCGGAAGCACTTATTTCTTTTGGTAGGTCTTTGTCTAATTGATTTATTACGAATTCTTGGGCGAGTTCAATTCCTTTTGCTCGCATATCTGCGGATTCTCCGACGCATAAAATTGGCGTAAGACCCGATGCGAGTGTTGCCGTTATTTTTTTTGCGATCATCTCATCTGTTTCGCCACTATACGCTCGTCGCTCACTATGACCAATAATGACCGCGGATACGCGCGCGTCTTTCAGCATCGCCAGCGATATTTCACCGGTATAGGCGCCTGTATTTTGTTCCCAAAATACATCTTGCGCACCAAGAGCAATATCTTTTGGAGCATCTGCGATGAGCGCTAGCTCTGACAAAAATGAAAACGGAGGGCAGACTATCGTTGTTACACGTTCGTTGACCGACCCAAAATAGGAACGATACAACTCGATCGCCTCGTGTCCCGTAGCGGGATTCATCTTCCAATTAGCTACCACTATTTTCTTCATATATTCCGTTCACACGCGCATCACACCTGTTTTGCGCTTTTTTCTTAATTAATTAACAGCATTTTTTTTCGCCACAACAAACACCATTTTTACAGCATGCGCTTCCTGACTTGCAAGTCATTCCATCTTTACATACCCCTCCATCGCAACACATTCTTCCTCCCCCCATCATCCCTCCCATGCTGTACCGGCCGGAACTTGATATGGCAACAGCAATGGCGCACAACATCAATACTAGTTCCAATTCATAGGAAGCGACATTCAATAAACCCATTTTTGATTTCGCAAAAATAATTGCTCCCGCCATAATTAACGCTAAAATCCATCCGAAAAATCTGGTGAAAATTCCCAGCAATAACGCGATACCGCCAAAAAATTCTCCTAACGCAACCAGATACGCAAAGATTGCTGGCAGTCCGATACTTGCGAAAAATGCGACTACTCCGTCAAGATGCGTTAATTTCCCGTACCCATGCGCAATAAATACGATCGCCAACGCAAGACGAACAAGACCAATGCCCAAATCCACGCATTTCCATGGCTTACATGCACCCTGACACAACGAATGTGATTTCATCATAAGTTTTTATTAGTGTATGAATATTATATCTTTTTTAATTGATTTTTGACGAGTTTGAAATGTAAGATCGCCTCCACACCCGCCGATGATCTCGTGGTTACTTCAAAAATGCCATTATCAACATGATGGCTTGTTATCGTCGTCCCTGCCATTGCCACGAGGGTGTTTCCTTTTTGTACAATCGAACCAACCGTATTTACAAACGGGACGGCATACAATGGTCCATTTGGCGCATACTGTGCAATCACCACAATGTCGTCAAAATTATCACCATTTAAGTCTCCAAAAGACGTATACTGCTCGCGAACAACTTGGGAAGCGAGGTGCGTCACACCCGCATCATCTATCACATACATCCTTCGTATGTCTTCAATGGTTGGGTATTGATTGCCCATTGAAAATCGGAGTTGTGGGCGCTCTTGAGATGCGATCTGATACGCCGATGCGATAGCGTTGCCCGCTGTTGCCACAATTCTATTTTGCGTGGAGGTGTCCGTTTGCGGATGCGCAACCAGCGTTTGAAGTAAAACGGCTGCTGCTTGTAACAAAGAAAGTGCGGTATTCATAGCTATAGTGTACCAGATAGAAAAAAATCGTGCAGACTATTTATTTTTCATAAAAAGAAAAAGCCGATGGCGCGCGCAAAACTCAAGAGCACACCACCGGATTCAGCCATTCATTATTTCTTGAACACTACTTCACAAAAACCCCGTCCCACGCAATCGGGATGCCACACATTGAAAAGTGGCCCACCAAAGATGGGCACTTTCCAGCCATCTTCTTTATATGTAAGAAATTCACAGACATCGATTTCATCGACAAGCGTTGCCACTACGCAAAAATCATCGAATGACTCGTACGCGTCTTTGGTAGTTGACTCACACGCATTATTGCGAAAACGAATCGAAAAATCATATCTGTATTCTTGATGCGCTAATCTATGAGAAATTCTATCGATTTCCTTCGGTAGTTCTAGCGCTTGCACCCCAAAAATACTCGCGAGAAGTGCGAGATTGTTCATTCGCTTCCCCAATGGTCGCTCATCATTAAAACACCCTTCACCACGCGCTACCGCATAAGCCCGTGGTGCAATGCGGGCAGTAACATCTCTTTTTCTTTCTGCACATTCACACCAACGGATACCATGGCAGTGCACGCACGGAACGAGCTCTACTGTTAGCAACTGCTTTTCAAATGTCATACGCCCTCCTTTTTTGAAAAAATACCGTTTGCTGTTTTTAGTATATCAAAAAAATACACTGGTACTCCTAGCGGGATTCGAACCCGCGTTTCCGCCGTGAGAGGGCGATGTCCTAGACCAGGCTAGACGATAGGAGCAAGAACGAAAAAATAATACCGTTTTTTTAAGAAAATGACAAGAATTATTTTCTCATAAAACCTGAAAACGGATACCCACAATGCCAAGAAAAATAAAGGTCTATCCAGCATCCAACGTTGCCAATGCGGAAACAATTTCAAAAACATTCGTACCGTGCGATCCTTTTATTAAGATGAGATCTTCCGGTTTTACTAATTCAACAACAAAAGCCTCCGCTTCGGTAGCGGTATCAAATGAATACACATTTTTTTTATTCATTCGCGCCTTCATTGCCGCTTCAGCAATTAATTTTCCTCGCAATCCAACCGTTACTAAAATATCAGCAATTGGTGCTACTTGCGCGCCAATTGCAGCGTGCGCTTCGAATGAATACTTCCCCAATTCAAGCATATCTCCCAATACCGCTATTTTTCTGGTTGCCGGTAAATTTTGTAATGTTTGTAGCGCCATCGCCATAGACAACGGGCTCGCATTGTAAGCATCGTCTAAAATCAGCGTATCTTTGATCCCAGGGATTAAATTCATTCGACCAGCAACAGGACGATACTCGCTCAACCGCTGTGAAATTGAGACCAAATTCATTCCCATTGCGACACCCACGGTCGCCGCCGCGGCAGTGGCATACGCATGAGAGGTTCCGTATACCTGACCAATCCGAACAGGCACAAAATGCGTTTTTTGTTCTAATTTGAAACAAATTCCCACTGGCACCTCGTCGATAATTTTATGCTCAAAATTGGTAATGCGGACCGTTGCTTTTTCTGAAAAACCAAAGGTATACAACCGTGCCCGCGTTCGCTCTCGTAGCCCCATAACCACTTCATCGTCGGCATTAATAATCGCGTATCCCGACGGTGATACGGCTTCGATTAATTTTGCTTTCTCTCGCGCCAATTCGTCTGGGTTTGCATAAAATTCTACGTGCACCGGCATTGTACCAATAGCTGAAATGACGGCGATATCAGGACGAGCAATACGTAATAATTTTTTAATATCTCCCGGTCTGTCCGCGCCATACTCCAATATTACTGTCTCTGGATAGTTGTGTCTGGGAAGAAGAAGCAAATTCCAAAATCCGCGCAAAAACACCCGCGCCCAAAAGAGCGCTTTTTCAAATCTTTTTTGACCGCTCGGAGTGGCGCGCGACACCAATGCCAAATCCGACTCATTCCATTCTCCCAGTATTGTTAAACAGACACCGATTTCCGTATTTAAATTTCCTTTTGAAACTCGCGTGGTGCGAAACCCCGACAACACCGTGGCAATCGCGTGTTTTGTTGATGTTTTTCCAACACTTCCCGTTACTCCAATAATCGTTGGGGTAAATCGCGTAAGTGTTTGGCGCGCAAGCCAAAAGAGCGTATCTTCAAAAAATGTATAGAGAGTTTGGTACATAGCAGCAATAAATATCAGCGCGGGACAGCGGATTTAATCCTCAATTCTGTCTGGTGGAATATTATAGTAGTTAATTAAAAACTGCGCCAGTTCGCGAAATGCGGGTACGACTGTTTGACCCGCCAATGGAGCGCCTGCGGGACGCACCAGTTTAAATAAAATAACAAACCGTGGGTTGGTTGTGGGGCCAAACCCGATATAGGTGTTTATCACATCGTCGCTATATCCACCTTTTTTAAAATCTGGAATGAAGGCAGTGCCGGTTTTTCCCGCCAGTCGATACCCCGGAATTTTTGCTACCTTCGCCTTATCGACTGCCGACACCATCATTGCGGCAACTTGCGAAGCTGTTTTTTCTGAAATCACTTGCCGTATTATTTTTGGCTCAACATTTGAACGAAGATGTGGTTGCATCAGTACGCCTTTGTTTGCGAGTACTGAAATTGCGCTTATCATTTGCAATGGCGTTACCGCCACCCCCTGTCCAAAAGAGGCTGTCGCAAAGACCACCGCAGGCGCATCCTTTGCAAATAATCTTCGCAGATCTCCCTTTAATTCACCGGGGACATCAATACCGCTTTTTTCTCCGAACCCAAATTTCGTTAAATATTCTTTAAATATCGTGTCGCCCGTTGCTCGTTGCGCGAACGCGGCGCCAGTGTTTAATGATTGTTCAATCACATTTGTCATCGTCACAAGTCCGTGTGCTTTTTTGTCCCAGTTCCGAATAGTGCGCCCACTGACATTCAATACTCCCGTATCGTTAAACGTTGTATTGGGGGTGATTTTACCAGCATCAATACCCGTTGCCATGGTTAATACCTTAAACACTGACCCCGGCTCATACACCTGCTGGGTCGCGGGATTTAATAACGCCGACAATGGCGCTTTTCCATAATCATTAGGATCGAAATTAGGCCAGCTTCCCATCGCAAGAATTTTTCCGGTTGCTGGTTCTTCCACGATTACCGTCCCCGCTTCTGCTTGGTATGTTTTTGCGGCGGTTTGTAAAATTCGTTCCGCTTCAATTTGAATGTTTGGGTCAATACTCAATACGATATCTTCTCCCGCAGTTGCCGCTACCACACGCCCTCCCCCTGCATCACCTGCAGTCCCTTTCAACGTATCATTATAGAATTCTTCCAACCCATATTTCCCCTGATCGATGGTGGAATTTGATGATGCCCCAACAAACCCCAATAGTTGCGACGCGACCGTTCCCAATGGATAATACCGCGATGGTGCGGTATCAAGATACACTCCTTTTATGTGCGCGGATGTCACCGCACTCACCTGTTCATCTGATGCTTTTTTTGCCAAAAGTTCATACGAATCTTTTTTTGAAATTTTCTTTACGACGTCTTCAACTGGCATTGACAGCATGCTTGCCAACTGACCACTTGCCTCTGCCACATCTTCAATAACCTTGGGTACTGCGTAAATAACAGGGTACTGCTTATTAATGGCTACCGGTATATGATTGCCATTTTTGTCTGTAAAAAAAATAGTTCCGCGCGCAGGAAATAATATACCTGAAGCAGCAATTTGCGAACTGGCGCGCGCTGAATAAAACGCCCCTTGGCGCACTTGTACGTCGTACAACCGAAATACTAAAAATGCATAGGCTGCAAAAAAAACGCTGGCAATTAATATGAGGCGAGTACCCATGATGAATCAACGCGGAGATATGTCGGATTTTGTTCTTTTACCATACCATGTTCACTGGCAAATGCATCCACAGATGCCGAATCAAACACCGCGAACAATCGATCCTTCGTTTGAGCGTTATTCGACTGAGTTGCTGTTATTTGTGTGCGAAGTTGTGAAATTTCATGTCGCGCATTTACGCTTTTTGTATAAAAACCAACCAACACCCCTGCCTCAACAAGAAGGAGCGCTGCAAAACAGGACAATATGATAAAAAATATCTTCTTTGTTTTTTCTTGGAGTGTTGTAAAAACCATGAGAATGTAAAATGTTTAAATTATATGAATTGCGCGTAAGAGTGCGCTCCGACTGCGGGGATTTTTTGTCATTTCAGCCAGTGAAGCTTCTACCGGTTTTTGCGTCAGTATCGTTGCGCGACCTTCTGCCGAAAGTTTGGCGAACGCATGCTTGACCAAACGATCTTCTAATGAGTGAAAACTAATGATTACGACGCGACCACCCGGTGCTATCACGTGCGGAATCATTTGAAGTGCTTGTGCCACCGACTCAAGTTCCCCGTTTACGTAAATGCGAAGGGCTTGAAATGTTCGAGTTGCCGGATTAATTCGATGATCTTCGTAATTACTGGGGACAGACGAGGCGATGATTCGTGCCAGCTCACCACTCGTTGTAATGCGCCGGACTTTCGATGTTGCCACAATTGCTTCCGCAATCTTTTTACTGTACCGCTCTCCTGAAAATGAAAAAATGATTTCGGAAAGCTGGTGCGCGGAAAGCGTTGGTAGTATATCTTTCAATGGTTTGGCGCTGTCGCTGTACGTCATAAGCAACGGCTCATCGACTTCAAAACTAAATCCTCGACCGGATCCCGCCAACTGCAGGGATGAAAATCCTAAATCAAGGAGTAATCCATTCGCTCGTGGAAGATCATTTTTTTTCAAAATTTCTGGCACATTTGCGTAGGTATCGCACACAAACTGTGCTCGACGCTCACTTTCGTATTCTTTTACTCGTGCGTCGATAATTTCTCTATCGAGATCGATGCCGAGCGCTTTTCCCTGTGGGCCAAGCTGTTTTAGTATTTCGCGAAAATGACCTCCCCCGTTGACGGTCCCATCAATAATAAAATCACTGGGGGCAACTGCCAGATATTTGAGAACTTCATGCAAAAGAACAGGTGTGTGCATTGAACAATATTCCTTATACAATGCACCGATAAAAATAGATCGACATCTGTTCTTATCGGTACACTTTATCGTGTTTTTTAAATACCAATTTCCCCTAATCGCTCTGCGATTACCTCTGACTGACTTTCGGTTTTCTTTTTATACTCACTCCACCGCTTGCTATCCCAAATTTCAATACGGTTGTAGAGTCCAGCAACCACCACTTCTTTTGATAATCCGGCGTAGGTTCGTAGGTATTCTGGTAATAAAATTCGACCTTGAGTGTCTACCTCTACATCGCAGGCTCCTGCCAACATCAATCGCACAAACGCCCGCGAATCGGCTTGCGCCAGTGGCAATGCGATCAATTTTTGCGCCAAGATGTCCCATTCCTTTTGCGCAAACAGAAATAAACAGTCATCCAAACCACGAGTCAAAATAGCTCCGCCTTTTACCGCTTCGCGAAATTTGGCCGGCACTGCAATGCGACCCTTCGTATCTAGTAGATGTTCAAATTCGCCAAGAAGCATAGGATGTGTGAGTGAGTGTTGTTGATAGCGCTGGCATCACTGGGCTTTTTCTGTTTTGTTTTCGTTCGAAGTGAGCATATTCATTCTTTCTTTGCCCTCATCGGAGCGAGTTATTATGTTTTTGAAAATTTGCCGGAATACATACTTTAGCAAAAGTATGTATGAGGCCTAAGGTACAATAGTTTTGCAAAACTATTGATACCGGTTTTCAAAAAAATGATAACGAGCGACTTTTCCCCAGAATCAGCCCTTTTCCCCAGTATTATCCACAATTCCCCACTTCCATTTAATAGTATGCCACTGCATACCACAGGTCAACAAAAAACAAGACTTTTTATACCTGTCGTCAAAAAGCTTTATAAAATATATGTTTTTACTCTTGCCAATGAATAAAAAAATACTCACAATCAGTGAGTTATTCACAATAAATACCCTTTTTCTCTACCCCTTCATTCCCCACTTTTTATTTATGATTTCCAGTTAATAAGGAATAAAGCGACAGCGGAAAGCCCTACTCCAATCCACTGAGTAGTTGAGAGTCTTAAATCAAGCAAGAAATAGGAGGCAATCGCAGTTACCACTGAATAGAAACCGACTATTAATACTATTTGCGGTACAACGCTAGTATTTGGGGCGAATCGAAATACCAAGAGAACCAGGAATGTTGCACTCGACGTTATCATAGCCATTATCGATGCATTGATTGCGGAGGAAAGAGTTATTTTTTTTAAATTCTTCTCCAGTACCCCATGCTAAAAAATAATGAGCGCCAGAATTATCATGGCACTTGCTTCAAAGAGAAAACTGATTCTCTCACCATGCACTTGGGTCGCTTTATCTCAAAAAATAGAACAGGTCGCATAAAAGAAGCCCTCTAATTGATAAGCATAGCCGGTTCATAAGAAATCAAAAAATCTCTTCTGTTATTTAATTTATTTTCTTTCCGTTATCGTAGACCGATATCTTCTTTTTTCCCAGCTCGGCAAAAAATGGCTCGGGAGACACTATATCTTCGGGAGAAAACATGCCCCGTTCAGTAATCTCTCCTCGTTTAATCATTTGAGCAAGAATAGAGGCGGGAAATCCTGTGTCTATGTTACAGGTTGCGTCTTCCCACCCTGGGATAGTGCCCGCAACTGCGTCCATTTCCTCTGTTTTTTCAACTCCATCTTTTATTCCAAACACCTTTATCCAGACGTTTTCCTTTTCAACATATCCTTCTGGTACCGGCAAACGACGCAATACTTCAATGGTAAAATCGAGAGGACGAATCGATCTTCCATCAATCTCAATTGGCTCTTTACTCACAAACCCCAATTCGATCAGTCGTTTTATTGAATTATACGAATGGGGAGGAAAACTCGAAAAGACGGATACATTTTTGATGCCTGCATCTTTTAGGTAATCATAAAAAGAATGATGCTCGATATGTTTCGTATAACACGTACGTTGCTTTCCAATAGTTTTGTAATAATAGTCGACGTTTGCTTCCTCGGGATTTTTAAATACATATTCCCCATTTTCTAATATCTTAGCCGGTTCGGTAAATTCATAGGCAATGGCATCAATGGAAAACGGGGTGACAAAAACAGGCATATTTGAATCCCATGCAAATCCAAGATGCACTGTATGAATGGTGTCGAACCGAGGACGCAGGTATTTTAAAAATACATTATTAATACCCGGAGTCGAACCAATACCGGTAATACCCGTCAAAGAGCGCGCGGTGAATTGATCAGAGAGTTTCTTTTGTTCATAATACATCGGCTCTTCGGAACCCAAATCGAGATAATGAATACCGAGATCCAAGCATGCTTGAGTGACTCCGAGATTGAAATCGTCGACTGAACAGTTTACCGCCACTGTTGCTCCTGATTTTTTTAATGCTCGTTTTAATCGATCCATTTTCCGAAGATCGATGAGCGCTAAATCTGACTTTGGAAAATCCAACAATCGTCCAATTCCGTAATCATCGTTTGCGCATAATAACACTGAATATCCGCTTTCCAATAGATCGCGTGCGACAATTTTTCCTTGTATACCGTTTGCTCCAATAACCGCAAAATCATATTGCATAACGAAGATTATACTTAAAAATAAAAAACAATGCGACTATTTTTCCCCGAGAAGATAAGGCGCAACGATTTCCATATTAATATATTGATCACGAATGACTTCTGGAAGTTTTTTAAAATCGCTGATTTCATGACGACACACCCGACTTCCACAATCGCACTCCATTATCCAGCCATCATCCATAGTCGTTGAATAATCCCAAGTAATTTCATCACCTTTTTTGATGTCGCGGATTGCCTTTAATATAATAGGGCTTCCTGATTCGGGCACGACCAATCCACTATTTGGATCGCAAGAGTGGTTTACTAAATCATCAATATCATGCGATGGACCCATATACAAATCATCGCCTATCTGAACATAATGATCCTCAATTTCAGAATAATTATCCGGAATTTCGGAACCATGCACTATTGGGCCATGAAAAATCATTAATTCATCTCCTTCTCTAAAATTTTTTCCGGCCACCACTCCCTTGCCGTGTCGAGTTCCAATTACTAAAAAATCTTTATTGTTCATGATTAACAATTATATAAATTTTAAGCTTCTTTACAATGAATTTTCTTGGTGGGCAATACAGGATTCGAACCTGTGACCTCTACAATGTGAATGTAGCGCTCTAACCAACTGAGCTAATTGCCCAAAATACGTTTCAATCATATACAAAAAAACCACCCTTCGACAAGCGACGGGCGGTTTTTTTGCGTGTACGCGCGTATTTCGACTATTCGACTGATACGGTTGCACCAGCAGCTTCGAGTTTTGCTTTCATCTCGTCTGCTTCTGCCGGCTTTACACCTTCTTTGACTGGCTTTGGAGCACCATCAACCAAGTCTTTGGCTTCTTTTAGCCCTAGACCGGTGATTTCACGAACTACCTTAATAACTTCGATCTTGCGGTCACCTGCTGATTTCAAAACAACGTTAAAGCTGTCTTTCGCTTCAGCGGCTCCAGCTCCAGCACCACCAGCAGCAACCGGAGCTGCGGCTGAGATACCGAATTTTTCTTCTAATGTGTGAACGAGCTCTGCAAGTTCCACCACTGTCAATTTTTCAATCTGCTCAATAATACCTTGAAATTTTTCCATATAATTAATTAGTTAGTTTGTTTCGACTTTTGGTCTAAAATATAGAGGAACGCGCGAATTGGACCGGCAATCGTGCCGAACAATTGACCCAAGAGAACTTCGCGTGGTGGTAACTGACCAATAGCCGTCACTGTTTCACTTGAAATGAAACTGCGCGCGACCATATCGTACCCACCAAGGATTTTTTCTTGCGCCGTCTGTGCGGGCAACCCCGCGACCGTCGCTTTTTCCTTGAAGAACCGGAAAACCGGACCCGCTACTGATTCGACACCTGCCGGCGCAAAGATCGTGCCGACCGATACCTTAAATTGCCCCATATCCATATCAATCCCCTGCTGTTTGAAAATAACATTCAACAACCGTTTCTTGATGACGAATAGTTTGGCACCGGCAACTGCTACCCCGCGTCGCAACGATCGCAAATCCTCCGCAGTTAATTTGGAAAAATCTACAAAGGTAACGCCAGCGGCTGTTTTCAAGTAACCTTCAGCTTGCGTAATCGCTTCCTGTTTTTGTGCTTTTGTTTTCATAGAATAACAATACTATCTACCACATTCGACCTTGTGTTGTATTTCAAACAAAAAAACCACACCCTAAAGGATGCGGTGGCACAAATAGTGAAAAAGAATTGCGTGCCCACTTTTGATGGGTATGAGAGACTTTTTCGTATTTGTTCCCCTCGGCAGGACTTATGGACTCACTCCCCCTGCGGTCTTTAGGAAATACCACTCTATAGTAGTGTTTTTGCCAAAAAAGTCAATATTGCCTCTATATACATACCGCTCATTGCCAGTTACCCGTTATTTTTCAAATTGTGTGGGGGTTTTTATAAAAAAATAAGCCCCTTAAGGACTTATTTGTTGAAATGAACGCTTCATACTTTTTATCGCGAGTCGGAACAAAAATACAATGAGTATCAATGATCCTATCTGATCCACTATCACCCAGCCCGTGCATGCGATGATAATACCACAGACGACCACTGCGACCGATTGCACCAGATCCGAAACAACGTGAGCGGTAAGCGTAGTGTGGGTAGCGTGTTCTTCGTGGCTATGCCCTAAAAAATACAATGATACTGCGTTTCCCAGCAATCCAACGATGGCAAATACAATCATGGTCTTTGATTGAATCACTTCTGATTCAATCAACCTTTTTAGCGCTTCGAAGGCAATCATGCCAACAGACATGAAAAGAAATCCATTACTAACGACACCTCCCCACCCCCGAACAATTTGTTTTTTTTGTTTGTCTTGGCCATGCACAGAGTACTCAACAATGAGCACTATAGCGATACCAATAAGATCAATGGCTACGTGAAGTGCGTCTGAAATCAGCGAAAGACTGTTTGAAAGTGCTCCCCCTATGCATTCGAGCACCAAGGTAATAGCTGTTATCACTCCCACAATCCAGTATCTTCCTATTTCACATTGACACCTATCGTCTCCCAAACAATTCGAAAAATGATGGCTATGTTCCACAACTTTTCCTCCTTTGTTTTTCAAACACAAACAGCGTTTGCGTGAACTAGAAAAGATACTATCTGAAGTTGATTGAAATAGCAATGGAAGAAAAAACTGCCAAAACACTGTGCATTTCTTTTTGTTATTTATTTTTTAATCAGCAGTATAATTTATACATATGAAACCTTCACAAATCGCAGAACCTGCGTTATCAAAATTTCTTTTTGCGGACACTCGGTGCAGTTGGTTGTGGTTGTTTGTTCGTGTGTATGTTGGGTATGAATGGTTTATGGCGGGGTGGAATAAATTGGGAAGTCCGGCGTGGACGGGCGATGGAGCGGGAAGCGCGGTCACTGGTTTTTTGACAGGTGCACTGCAAAAAACCGTTGGCGCGCACCCTGACGTTCCGATGTGGTATGCGTATTTTATTGAACACGTTGCTCTGCCGAATGCGGCGACGTTTTCTTATGCGGTGGTGTATGGTGAAATTGCAGTCGGGATTGCATTAATTTTGGGACTCTTTACCGGTATTGCCGCGTTTTTTGGAACATTTATGAATTTAAATTATCTCTTTGCGGGTACGGTGAGCGCGAATCCGTTTATGCTACTCCTTCAACTTTTCTTAATTCTCGCGTGGCGCACAGCCGGATGGATTGGGTTAGATCGCGTGGCACTTCCCCTGTTGGGGACGCCGTGGCAACCCGGAGAACGATTACGAAGAAAGTAAATTATACGTCGATGTTAATACCCCTCATCAATTGATGAGGGGTATTAATTTTTATTTTCTATTTTTTCTCACTATCCACCACCGGTATCTGCTGGAGGTGTATCTGTTGGCGGTGGCGTTGAGTCGCCAGCGGGAGGAGTTCCTGCGTCACCTGAAGCGCCAGTTTGTGGCGTATCTTGTGGTGGAGTTCCTCCCCCACTCCCTGAGTCAGTCGACGAGCTGGTTGGATCTGGCGTTGGTGGTGTGGTTGTTGTATTTCCGCCCCCTGAACCACCTCCCGCGTCACCACTGGTTGATCCCCCTCCGCCTTGATTACTGCCTCCTTGCTGTAAGAGCTGTTGTAACTGCGCTTTGTTCACACACAAATCATCAATACATAATTCTTTGGTGGTAACTTTATCGGCAAACAATTCTTTCATACGTGCCACGCCGTCGGCAATAATAATTCCGAGTTTTGCAATGGCGTTTTGCACGACCACGGTGAACCGATCAATGGAAGCCAGCGCTGGGTTATTGGTACTAATTGTTGATGTCGCAAACACCAGTTCTCCACTTCCCAATGAGAATCCGGATTCTACAAAAACAATCACTTTTCCAACGCCGTTTTCATCTTTTGGTGAATTCTCATCAAACACCTCCATCGCGCGACCGATTGTTGGACCCGGCGCTGTTTGCTTCATCGCAACACCTGCTTTGTCCGATGAGGTGAGATAATCTCCATTTTGTATCACACCATTTTCAAGCGAGACTTTTACCGGCACACGACCAGCAAGGGCAATCATTACTCGATTTGTTGGCCTGCCTTGGGCGTCGTACGTAATCGTCTCATCGCCACCACCTGCCAAGATACCGGCGGTTTCCGTGACGATACCAACGGCGTTTGATTGATACGAAGAAGAAGATTTTGCGAATGTTTCTGTTGATGTTACTGAAATTACCAATACATCACCGGCGGAATACTGACTTCGCTCGCCTTCTACTTTTGCAAATTCACCGACGTCAGCCAAACCTCCGGTTATCGTGCCGCGACCACGAATGGAACTACCACCCGTTGTGCCGTCTGATGAGCCAAGCACAAGCACCGTTGCAGCTGATGATGGCAAAGTTGAACTACCGCTACCAATGATGGTTATTTTAGCGTTGGTGTCGGGAGTGTTGGTACCTAAGCCGATTCGACTGTTGGCAAAATCTCCGTAAATAAGCGGTATAGCTGCGTTTGAGTTTGCAATGTAAAGCTCATTTGAAC
>CAZELH010000001.1:33320-47696 GCA_964513095.1 uncultured Candidatus Saccharibacteria bacterium | reverse complement strand
ATTTTTTATGAATGAATATACGACACAGGCGATTGTGCTAACCAAAGATCCGATCGCAGAACAAGATAATACTATTACTCTGTTTACTCATGAATACGGCAAGGTTACTGTAAGAACAAAGAGTAGCAGGAAGATAACCTCAAAACTTTCCGGTCATTTAGAGCCGGGGTCACTTGTGGTGGCGCGTGTTGTAGAAAAGCATCAATCATTGCTTGTTGATGTACTGCAAACGGGTCGCATTGATTGTCCTACTCACTATTTTATTCATTTGGCCCAATTACTTCCCGAAGCTGTTCCTGAATATGAATTGTGGCAACGGTTACTTGTCGGTTCATTTCCCGGATGGACTGTTGTTTTGGGTATGCTTGGCTGGGGAAAGCAGATGGCAACATGTGCGAGTTGTAATGGCGCGTCAACTGATTTTTTTTATACTCCTTCACAAGAATTTTATTGTCAGCATTGTATTGAAAAAGAACATTTTCCAACGCATCAATTGTTGTTTGTTTCTTAATGCACAGATATTGACGCATTTATTCTTTAAAAACGTGTTATTATTACGGCATGGATCATGAAATAGAACCACTTCCAAAAAGAGGCGCTTTGTGGGGTGCTTCACAACAACAAAAAACATCTGTTTCTGATCAGCCGATTTCTCTTCAATCATCGGGATTTTCTTCCGGAAAGGGGATTTGGGTGATTGTTGGTACGTTAATTACCGTTAGTATTATTGTTCTTGGTGCGGTGGCGTATTTTATTTTTTATGGACGTATTGCTGGTCCATCTGTTGATATTGCAACAACTCCAGTTGATGAAATATTTGTGGGAGCGCCATTTGATTTTACGGCCTCTTTCTCTAATTTTTCACCTGACACGATAACGAATGGCACTGCCACGTTGTACTTACCTGACTCACTTTTTTTTGCCGGACAATCGCAGGATGTTCGCACTCAAGAGGTTCCTATTGCGGAGTTAACGAGTCAACAAACAATTCGTCGCACGTTTCGTTTGGTAAGCACCGCTTCAGTTCAAACGGTTGCTCGTGTACGTATTGTTTTTGCGTATCATAGCGTTGCAGAAAATAAAGACAGTGAATTTCAAAAGGAGTATTCAACCGATCTTTTGACGAGTCGTTCGGCTCTTGATATCCATATTGATACACCAAAATTTGCTTTTGCTGGCAAGCCTTTTGATTTGACTGTGCGATACAAGAATAACACTCGATACGATATTGAAAATTCTCGCATTGTTATTGTGTACCCAAATGAATTTGTGCCGACAAGTCTTGCGTCGAGCACGAATGGCAATCGTTATGTTTGGAATCTTCCTAAAATTGTCTCGCAAGCAGATGGTGTTGTTGCTCTTTCGGGAACACTCAATGGCCCACCAAATTCATTTTTTAGCGCGACGGCGTTAGCGCAAATTCAAAACGGCACTTCAACTGATTTTTATGATGCCAACAGCCAAACTGCAACCATTTCTATCTACCCAGAACCGCTTTCTGTCACTATTCAAACACAAGGAGATGTTCGTTCGGCTGCTCTTGGCGATCAACTAGTCTATCAGATAACCGCCACCAATAATTCCCAAACAACCTTTAAAGACGCTATTATTTCCAGTACGTTGTTTGGGGAATTATTAAATCGTGCCACTGTTTCGAGTAATGGCGTCTATGACTCTCGGCAAGATAGCATTACGTGGTCGCCGGCCACTACTCCTGAGTTACTTGCTCTTGAACCAGGGCAAAAAGTATCTGTGTCTTTTTCAGTCCGTTTGAATTCCTCTTTCCCGAAAACACTTGGAAGTCATTACGGGGTCAAGGTGGATGCTCGTATTACTAGTCCAACCGTTCCTTCCGATACCGCTGCAAGTGAAACTTCCGCGTATGCAAGCACTCAAACAAAGATTGCTGGAGCCCCTACGTTTAAAGCGGCCTTATTTTATAGAGATCCAAAGAATAAGAATTTGAATTCCGGACCGTATCCGCCTGTCGTCAATAAACCAACCCAGTTTAGTGACTATTGGACGATTACTACCACAGGAACTGGTTTATCGACTGCGAAAGTAATAACAACGCTTCAGGGAAATACGAAATTTATTAAAACTATTCAAATTCCTGATCGCACCACCTTGTCGTATGATGATCGAACAAAGCAATTAATTTGGAATATCGGAGATGTTCCTGCCAACACTACTTTGAACGTAGCATTTCAAATTGAAACTATTCCAGCCATCACTGATGTGAATAATAAAATTATTGTTGTTGGTCAATCGACTCTGAGCGCATTCGATGAATTTACCGGAAATTCGATATCGCAACAGCTACAAGCTCAAGGCACCGATATTCCCGATGATGCTTCCGTCGGGAAAAATAGAGGAGTAGTGAATTAATCGTGTAACGTGAAACCTAAACCTGCATGCTAGTCTTCGCTAAAGTTACGGCTTAGTAAAACCGGTAGGCAGGGCTACGGCATGACAAGTAGGGTATAGGGTTTGGGGTATAGAAGGTATAGAAAATGTGCGTAGATG
Organism: uncultured Candidatus Saccharibacteria bacterium; assembly: GCA_964513095.1. Taxonomy (GTDB): domain Bacteria; phylum Patescibacteriota; class Minisyncoccia; order UBA6257; family 2-01-FULL-56-20; genus JBDKGD01. The sequence goes on along the minus strand of CAZELH010000001.1, from coordinate 45,170 downwards.
AGCATAATGGACGTTTTGTGATTTCCTGTTATACTTTTTTATATTATATGGAGCAGTCATTGATGGATAAAATTATTAGTCTGGCGAAGCGACGGGGGTTTGTGTACCCAGGGAGTGCTATTTATGGGGGACTTGCCAATGCGTGGGATTATGGGCCACTTGGCGTCGAATTGAAAAATAATATAAAGCAGTTGTGGTGGAGTATGTTTGTGCACCGTCGCGATGACATGGTAGGGCTTGATGCCGCGATTTTAATGAACCCAAAAGTGTGGGAAGCGAGTGGTCATGTCAGCGAATTTAGCGATCCGTTAGTTGAGTGTAAAAAGTGTCATAATCGATTTCGCGCAGATCACCTTGGCTTTACCGATGCCAAAGGAGTAGTCGTTGCTCGTGAAGGGATATCGTGTCCGGAGTGCGGAAAAGAAGACTGGGCTCTTCCCCAGCAGTTTAATTTGATGCTTCAAACATATCTTGGTCCAGCTCAAGAAAAAGCAAACGTTGTCTATTTGCGTCCGGAAACTGCGCAGGCGATGTTCGTGGATTTTAAGAGTATTCTACAAACAAGTCGACGAACCTTGCCGTTTGGTGTGGCGCAGATTGGAAAAGCATTCCGCAATGAAATTACTCCCGGAAATTTTATTTTCCGCACGCGTGAATTTGAGCAAATGGAAATTGAGTATTTTATTCCTGCCCCCAAAGACGATAGTGAGTGGCGAAAATATTTTGATGAATGGCTTGTGGCGATGCGCGAATGGATTACTGCGATTGGTTTAGGCGAGGCACTTTCAAAAGGAACAATCCATGAATTTGATATTCCTGATGGCGAGCGAGCGCATTATTCCAAGCGGACTGTTGATTTTGAGTATGAATTTCCCTTTGGACAAAAGGAATTGTATGGACTGGCGTATCGCACCGATTTTGATTTGCAAAACCACATGAAGGCGAGTGGTGAAAATCTTTCCTATACCGATCCTCATACCAACGAAACTTACGTTCCGCATGTTATTGAGCCATCGCTTGGGGTTGATCGCACCTTTTTGGCAGTGTTGTGCGAATCATTTGTGGAAGATGAGAAGCGGACGATGTTGAAATTACCGTTCGCGCTTGCTCCGTACAAGGTGGCGGTTTTTCCACTGTTGGCAAATAAACCAGAGCTTGTTGATAAAGCAAAAGATGTGTACACCGATCTCCGCGCGTTGTATCCGGTGGCGTGGGATGATCGGGGAAATATTGGAAAACGATATTTTTCTCAAGATGAAATCGGTACTCCGTACTGTGTGACGATTGATTTTCAGACCCTCGAGGACGGCACGTTCACCGTTCGACACCGTGATTCAATGACTCAAGAGCGGATGAACATGACCGACTTCAAAACAGTGCTAATGAATCAAAAAACCCTGTAAAATCAGGGTTTTTTGCCATTTTAGGGTATTTTTTGTCCGTGGGGCTTGACAAATAGTTTTAATAGGTATATACTGCCCTACAGATACCTAAGGTGTTAACACTGACCCGATGGGCAAAGAGCAGGATACGGCGAGTTGCCGTAAGGAGTCTGTTGAGTCGGTGTTAACCCTTAGCTCAATAAATTTTTTCCCCTATAAATATTAAATTTTTATAGCAAGGCATTGTGAAGGCCGCCCAGGGGGAAGCCGAAGCTATTCTTCGGTGGGAAAGGGAAATTAAAATATCCCAGCACAAACAAAAGGCCAATGTCTTTTGTTTAGAATTATTCAATCCTCTGTATTTATTATCATAAACCACAGAGGATTCCCATAATACAGGCTCACTTTCTTGGAGGTGGGCCTTTATAATTTCAAACCCCCCGTTGCCCAGACGGGGTTTTTCACGTATCATAGACACACTATGTTATCGCGTAAAATCGGTATTGATTTAGGAACTGCCAACACCGTAGTGTTTGTCCCTGGGCAGGGGTTTATCATCAATGAACCAACGATTGTGGCATTAAGTCGTCCTGAAAATAAAGTTCTTGCGGTAGGGAGCGAAGCGAAAGAAATGATCGGGCGCACGCCAGATGAGATTGTGGCATACCGCCCGTTAAAGGATGGCGTGATTGCCGACTATTACGTAACAAAGGCGATGTTGAAATATTTTATTTCAAAAGCGTCTTCATGGTACAACCTGTTGGGACCCGAAGTTATCATCTCTGTTCCCGCCGGCATTACTCCTACGGAACGACGAGCGGTGATTAACGCAGCGCGTGAAGCAGGTGCTCGACAAGCACACTTGGTTCGCGAGCCGGTATTGGCGGCGTTGGGTGCGGGAATTCCCATCAATGCTCGTTCGGGAAATATGATTATTAATATTGGCGGAGGAACGTGTGAAGTTGCTGTTATCGCGCTTGGCAATATCGTAGCATCGCTTAGTTTGCGTGTTGCGGGAAATAAATTTGATCAAGCGATTGCTGATTATGTGAAAAAGAAATATGTCTTGGCAATTGGTGAGCAAACCGCTGAATCGGTAAAAATAAATATTGGTTCCGCGCTTGCAACGAAAGATAAAATGGAGTTTCAGCTTCGTGGGCGAGATCTTTCCACCGGACTTCCAAAAGATATTGTTATTAATAGCAATGAAATCGCGGAAGCATTAAGTGGATTGCTTACCGATATCGCCGGTTCCGTACAAAGCGTTTTTAATACAACCCCCCCAGAACTTGTCGCGGATATTATGGAAAAGGGAATTATCTTATCAGGTGGGAGCGCTCAGCTCCATAATTTACCGGAATTTTTCCGTCGTTTTTTGGGCGTCCAAACCTACCTTTCTGAAGACCCACTGTTTTGTGTTGCGAAAGGCACTGGTTTGATTCTTGATCATCTCGATACCTACAAGCGTACATTACTCAATAAACACTAATGGATTTTATTGCCCGCAATACCGCACTTATTTCATATTTTGAGACTGCTGCGCGGGAAAAAAAGTTATCTCACGCATATCTTTTTCATGGCCCTTCTTCGGTAGGGAAAGCAACATTTGCGTTGCGATTGGCGCGATTATTAGAAAATGATTTACCAGAAACAACTCGCGTATTGAGCGATTGTCTTCATATTTCATCTTCTGGAGATATCGGCATTGACGATGTTCGTGGCGCGCAAGCATTTCTTCGTCAAAAACCATTTGTTTCACCGTATCGAACTCTTATTATTGATGGCGCTGATTCTTTGACTCATCAAGCGAGTAATGCGCTTTTAAAAACCCTTGAAGAACCACATCGAACAAGCCTCATTTTTTTAATCGCATCTTCTCCTGATTCGCTTTCTTCCACGATCCTTTCCCGTGTTCAACAATATTATTTTGCCCCTCTTCTGGAAGACGCGGTGCGTGAGTGGCTTGTTGCGTCAGGAATTTCTTCCTCTTCTGCTCTTTCTCTTGCTACTGCCTCGGCTGGACTTCCCGGACTTGCATGGCGAATGGCATATGATGAATCATTAAAAAATAATCTCGCAAAAGCCGATCTTTTTTTGCGCACCGCTCCTTCTGCTATTAAAAATACTATCAAAGAGTTGGTTGCGGACGATGATTTTTCGCTCAAAGCATTTGTTGAACCTCTCTTGTTGTCTGCGACAATAGCGTATCGCGCCCACAAACTCCCTGCTTCGACAGTGGTAAAAATTGCCTCATTCGATCGACTTATCCACCAATACAATGTTAGTCCCCGTATTCAATTGACCGCGTTATTGCAGGATATTGCCTCATAAGTAGACCAAAGATCGATTTTATTTTAGAATACCTCTATATGAATGAAGAGCAATTTATGAAAGAAGCGGAACAAGTGTTACTTGGCGTTTCAACCGCCCTCAAGGGGGAATTGGCGAGTATTCGGGGTAATCGCCCGACTATTGACCTTATTGAGCATATTCCCGTTACCTGTTATGACAATCAAAACTTTACTATCCAACAGTTGGGGAGTATTGGTGTTTCTGGCCCGAGTGAATTAACCGTTACTGTCTGGGATCCGCAAGTTATTCCAGAAATTGTAAAAGCGATTGAATCGGCAAAATTGGGACTCTCGGTTTCAAGTGCTAGCAATACAATTCGGGCCGCTCTTTCTTCGCTTGGCGAGGAGCGTCGAGACGAACTTACAAAAACGGTAAAGAAAATGAGCGAACAGTATCGTATCCAGATTCGTACGCGTCGCGATGATTTGATGAAACGGATTAAAAGTGCTGAAGATGCCGGAGACTTGTCTGAAGATCGCGTGTTCAAGCTTCGTGCACGATTACAAAAAGTTGTTGATGGTGCAAATGATGCTATTGAGCAGGCGGTTGAGAAAAAAATCGCGGAACTTTCATAATTTATTTTAAACTATTTACTCTATGCTTTTTATTATCGTTGTTTTTTTATTATCGTTGCTTATTTTTGGTCACGAAGCCGGCCATTTTTTTGTAGCCAAATTTCTTGGAATGCGTGTTGATGAGTTTGGGTTTGGATTTCCTCCGCGAATGTTTTCTTTTAAAAAAGGCGAGACGACGTACAGTTTTAACTGGCTTCCCTTTGGAGGATTTGTTCGTATTGCAGGAGAGCATGATATTCCGAGTAATTCCGAAGAAGCCTTACAGATACAAACACTTTCCCCACAAGAACAATCGCGATTTTTTTCTCGACAATCCGCGCTTCGACGAACGGCTGTTATTTTGGCTGGGGTTACTATGAATTTCTTTATTGGATTTTTGTTGTTGATTCCTATGTACATGATCGGAACATCTAGCGGTAAATTGATTGTTGCGCAAGTCCAAAAAGATTCACCGGCAGCATTAGTTGGTATACAAACGAGCGATGTTATTGCTGGTTTTGAATCAAATGCGCAATTTATTGAATTTGTGAATGCGAATCGAGGGAAGGAAATCACTCTTCGTGTAGAGCGTCGAGGTGCAAGTTTTGATGTTTCTGTGACTCCTCGAAGTGTTACAAAAGAGGGTGAAGGTGCTTTGGGCGTTGTACCTGTATACGCACCTCGCACCGAAGCTGAATCATTGGGTCGCGCCATTATTCACAGTGCACGATCAACCTATATCCTTACTGTTTCCACGGTATATGGGTTGGGTCAATTTGCTGTGCAACTTTTTGGTCACGGAACTATTCCAGAAGGTATCGCTGGTCCGGTTGGGATTGTTTCTTTTGCGGAAAAGACAGCCGCTGTTGGATTTATTTTTCTCTTAAATTTAATGAGTTTAATATCCATTAACTTAGCGGTGATGAATTTATTACCACTTCCCGCGCTCGATGGGGGACGTTTCTTTTTGATTATTATTGAAAAGATAAAAGGATCGCCGGTATCTCATACGATTGAAGCATGGATTAATGGGCTTGGTTTTCTGCTTTTAATCGGATTGATGATTTTGGTTACCATAAAAGATATTGCGAATTTTTAAAAAAAGCCCCATCCTTTATACAAAGAATGGGGCTTTTGGTTATTTACCGTGGCTCTACATAACAGTCAATACAGCGAGGTTCGTAATTGTTATCTTTTTCAATGACGACCACTGGATCGTTTGCTGGAGCGGGTTCTCCTTCTTTCGTGAGTCGTTGTGTTCGTGAGGCGAGTCTGCCACAGACACAGCAGTGCGCATATAGTGGTATGTGTCTCCCATTGTATCCCATTTCTTTCACGAGATTTATCAATGCCGACATTCCACCAAATGGCAATCCTCGAAAATCAAGATCGAGACCAGCGGCTATAACTGAAAATCCTTCGTTCAGTAATTCTTTAACCGCAACAACTATTTGTTCGCTGTCGAAAAACTGGATTTCATCTATCACCGCGCACCGTATGCTAGTAAATTCCCTCATTTTCTCCAAAATCACGTGAGGGTTTTCAGCGGGAATTTCATACGCCTCAATTTTCAATTCACTTCCACTTTTGCTTTTTATGATTCCCGCGCCATTTCTGGTGTCCGCTTCCGGTTTAAATGTCGCAAATAGCCCTACGTATCTTTCATAAAGCAGAGCCCTGTAAATTAATGTCTCGGTTTTGCCCCCATACATTTCCGCTGTTATAAGGACGAACCAGCCAGTACGGTGCTCGTGTTTTTGTCCCATATATCCTGCCTTTCTTTGTTTTCTACGGTATTTTGTCTAAGAACTTGAGATAGCCTACTAAAAAATGAAAAAAATGCCAAGCTTCGCTTACTTGTTTCCCAATTTTTCCAAATCTACCGTTTCGTCAATTCGAATTTGTTTTACAAATTCAGGTACGTGACTAACTAAAATCATTGCGCCGTCATATTTGTCGAGCGCTTTGGCAATAATTGGCAAATGGCGGAAGTTGATGTGGTTCGTTGGCTCGTCGAGTATCAAAACACCGGGTTTAATGATCACCAACCGCGCAAAAGAAACAAGTCCTTTTTGACCTTCGGAAAGGAGTCCTATTTTTGTTTTTAGGATGGTTGCGTCAAGTAAAAATCCCGCAGCGATAGATCGCAAATCTTGGGTAGTGATGTCGTGGGCGACATCTGCCAAACAGTCATACACTGTTTGATCCGGATTGAGTTCAGAAAAATCTTGCGCGTAGTATCCAACCCGCACTCCCTCGGTAAAGATTGCGCCTTTGGCGCTTTTATCCGCGAGACTTCGAAGAAGGGTGGTTTTTCCGATACCGTTCGGGCCTGCGAGAAGGATGTGATCGTGTCGCTTTAATTTGAGCGCAACCTTTTTGGTCGTGGCTTTATGGTTCTTGATGATTGCGAGTTGTTGTATTTCAAGAAGCACGCCCACGATATCTTCTTGGGTAGGGATGACGAATTGACGAATTGTTTTATCTTCTTGGCGAATATCAACTTTCCCTTCTTCTAATTCTTCAATTTTTTCCTTCATTTTTCTTGCCACATCACGCATGTGTCCACCTTTTTGTGCAAAGAAATTTGCCTGTTCTTTTCGGTGGGCAATTTCTCGTTCCGCGCGAACATTTTGCATTCGCTCGCGTTCAATGCGCGCGGCGATTTCATCAACCACCTTCAAATAGTTACCGACGTATTGCTCGACTTTGTGGGTGAATACATCAAGATACAGCACTCCTTCGGTGAATGAGTTTAGAAAATGAGCATCGTGAGAAATCACGATGACTGTTTTTTGATACTCCATCAAAAATTTCGTGAGATGTTCAATACCTTCTTTATCGAGGTTGTTAGTCGGCTCATCAAGAAGCAGTACGTCTGGGTTGGTGATCATCGCAAACGCTAAAAGAAGTCTTCCTTTTTGGCCTCCGGAAAATTCGCGGATTTTTTTATCGAGAGGGGCAGTAAGATTTACCGCTGTCAATACTTTCGCAATGCGAGGATCGATATCGTATACTTTTTCCGAAAAGGCGCTTTCAAAAAATTCTTTTACTGTTATATCCATTTGATGCGCTGGAATTACCTGTTTTGCGATACCAAATGTTAGTCCTTTGGCAATAACAACTTCGCCTTCATCGGTGGCTATCTCTCCGGAAAGGAGCTTTAGCAGGGTTGTTTTGCCGGCTCCGTTTTGACCCATGAGCGTTATCTTCGAACCACGACGAATAGAAAAGCTCGCCTCATGAAGAATGGGTTTGGTGTGGGCGTATGCATAGGATACCTCGTTAAATCGGATGATTACTTCGTCGTTTGGCATAGGTCAAATAAAAACCGCCGTGCGCGGCTATTGGTGATTATTATACAACGTTTTTGAGGGGCATGTAAAGGTTTTTCATCGTGAATCCCGAAACCTAAACCTGCCTGCTAGCCTTCACTAAAGGTACGGCTTAGTAAAACCGGGAGGCAGGGGGTAAAACGTGTAGAGCAGAAAGATTAATGCCAGACCCTTCTATATTTGACATTTATTTATTTTTATATAATAATAATAGTTAGGTCGTTGGGCGTTGCTCAACATCATTTTTTGACAATTTAACCACAAATTGAGAAGGGAATGATTATGAATTCAGGTCAATCAGCCACACTTCCCGCTGTTTACACAGCCAAATCTTCAACCACGTTGGTTCCGAGTGATCCTCGCATCGTTGCGTTGGCCAAAAATCAACGTATGAAGCCAGAAACGATGATTGCGAAGATCAAAGAGTGCCTCCCTACAGTTCCGGAGCAACAGCTTTTTTTGGCCGTTGCCCCTGATGCTCGGATTCAACCAAAAACATTGGCGAAAATTCTTGCCTCTCATCTCGGTGAAACTGGTCGTCGCTTAGAAGTTGTTGATTTCTCCGTAATAAAAATTGCGGACAATATCCACTATTCTCGGGCGAATACGATCATTAGTCACGTCCTTGATGTGTTGGGGATTTTGGATAAGTCGGGAGGAGATTATCAACCACTGCCTTCGAGCGCGGGAGATATATCTTTTCTCGTCGATACTTACGGGGTTGATGGTGCCGAATGCGTTATTGATTCCATTATTTCTAATATGGAATTTATCAAAGACAGGATGCGCATTAAAGACGCCAATCAGCGGAAGATTCTTAGCAAGATCATCTCCCACTTTCGCAAACGGATTTTGCCGAGTTTGGAAAAAAGCGGAAAAGTTCCGATTTTGGATGTTTCAGTGTATTTCGAATATCCCGAACCCTTTCCGCGCGATGATGACGATGACTACTAAAAATATACAACCAAGGAGGATGCATGAATCTTGTCGATCAGATGCGTGAATTATTTAATCCTCCAACGAAAGCAACGGTTGAATCCCAGAACCCGCTTGAGGTTCTGGGATTTTCTTCAACAATTCTTACGTTGGGATTTAATCAAAAACAACTCCACCGTTATTGCCTTCGGTGTGCTCGCGCGGCGCTTGCCGCCGTGCACTCCGATCAAGAAGATAGCGGATCATCAGATATCCAGACGCGATTTTCTGGTGCATTTGAAGCGATTAAAGATTTTGATAAATTTATCGAGGCTCTTGCCACATTAAAACAAGAGCATTCGTTCTTTCAAGATCAATCAAATCGATACAAGCGTCAAATAGCGGAGCTTCAAGAGCGACTCAGGAATGTTTCGCAGGACCTCCTCGATATTAAAAGCAAGCCAGCCCTTGATCGCAATTTACAAGAGGAATTTCGAACGTACATTGCATTGAGTCTTCGTCCGGTGAAACAGCAAAGAAAAATTGGGCATGAATTACGTATCGGTGCCCTTGATGAGGTTGTTGAGCTTTTTTGTATTCGAATCGAACTCGATCGATGTCATCAACTCCCAACGGCACGAGCAGTCGAACGATTCAAAGAACAATACGCGCAGAGTATTTACCGTTTACGCGGATTTAATACATTGGACACAAAAGATTCTCTTACTGCTTTAAAAAAAGGGGGGAGTCGCGATCATTTTCTTAGTGAAATCGTAGAGGGCTTGCAACGATTTTCTTTGAACGCGACATCAACGCTTCGACTTTTCGAAAAAACACTCGAGGAGCTCGATGAATTACCACAAATTGTTTGGAATGAAAGAGATTGGTTTGCGGCTGCGCGTATCTCTGATGTACTGACTGGTCATGATTTCGTGTTTCGTCACGGATTTTCCGTTCCTGAAACAGAAGCTTACAGAAATAATCATTCCGTTCTTTTGCGACAAACACGCGATGCTGTTCGTGGAATAAAGCACTGGATTACAGATTCTTATCGTTTTGCGTCAAGATTGGTGGTTCTTCCCACTATTCTTCGACTCAAAAATGGAGTGATTGTTTCTGAAAATGGGATTGAAAAATCTCAGCAAGAGCAAGTTATCGGAACCATACCTTCCGATTCCTACAATCTTCTGACGTTGCATTCCGGAACATTTGTGTGTCAACAGGATTTGTTGTTAGGCGCATTATTTCCTGTGATTATGCCACGATCTTTTTTGATCACTCGAGCAAAAAACCCATTAACGCTTAAATCGAGCGACAGCAGGTCATTATATGCTCGTACCGAAGACTTTTTGCGGTCGGCCGCTCGCAGAGAGCCATCAGCAGCTTGGGCACGATACTTGATGGTTGCAGTGCTTGAGTAATATTCCCTAGACCACTTTCATTTATTTGAAAGTGGTCTTTTTTTAGCCATTCTGTTGGCGCCACATAGCCGAATACAGGCCAGATGTTTGCAACAACTGCGCGTGTGAACCGTGTTCGGTTACCGATCCTTTTTCGAGCACGTAAATACTATCAGCGTGAGATACAGTCGAGAGGCGATGGGCGACAATCACAATGATCATATCCTTTTTTGTTTTGCCAATTTCTTTTATCGCTTCGGTGATTTCATTTTCCGTCAATGAATCAAGACTGCTGGTTGCCTCATCGAAAATAATAAGTTGTGGGTTGCGAAGGAGTGCACGGGCAATAGCCAGTCGTTGTTTTTGACCGCCAGAAATTTTAATACCTGATTCGCCGATGCGTGTATCAAGACCTAAGCCCGTATTTTCAATAATTGGCATCGCGGCGGCGGCTCGCAGTGCTTCTAGACATTCTTCGTCGGTAGCTGTTGGTTTTACGAATAACAAATTTTCGCGAATGGTACCGGCAAAGAGCTGTGTATCTTGTGATACGTACCCCACTTGTCGACGAATACTGGTGTAGTCAATGTCTTTTGAATCAGTGCCGTTAATACTTATGACCCCCACTGTTGGTTTATATAAGCCGACCAATGTCTTCAGAAGCGTACTTTTTCCGGCCCCTGAAGGCCCTACAAACGCTACTGTTTGCCCTTTTTGAATATTGAACGAGACGTCTTTAAGGGAATCGCCCTGACCACTTTGATACGAAAATCCGACATGATCGTATGCGATGTTTTCAATAGCAGAAATCATGAGAGCGTTTTTTGGTTGCTCTTCTGGTTTTGTGTCGAGGATACTTTGCACAGTTTCCATGCTGGCGCGCGCTTCTTGATAGCTGGCAGAGACCGTGCTGATTTCCGATAGTGGATTAAATAGTGCGAATGAATAAAAGAGGAGTGAGAAAAATTGTCCGACGGTAATTTCGCCGGTAAAAATCATGTACAACATTAAAAACATGATGGCGGTGCGTGTGGCGTTTAGCATTGTGCCTTGCGCAAAACTTAACGCGCGAATGAGTCGCACTTTGTGAAGTTCTAAATCTAAAATTTTGCCGATTAATCCCTGTAATCGTTTCGTCTCCTGTTCCTCAAGCCCTAAACTTTTTACTAATTCTACGTTTCGCAGTGTTTCGGTGGCGGAACCGGAGAGATCCGCGGTTTGTGCAACGATATTTTTTTGGATTTTTTTAATACGGCGACCGATGGTAAAACTGGCGATGCCGACGATTGGAATAATGAGAAAATAGGCGACTCCGATTTTCCAGTTGACGATAAATCCGTAGCTTAATACGAATATAATCCCTACCAATGATAAAAACACCGTGTTTACAAAACTCATGATGAGTTTTTGACTGTCTTGTTTGGCTTTGGCGAGTTTTTGGAGGAGTTCGCCAGATCGTTGGTCTTCAAAAATGCTGAAAGGGAGAGAAAAAGAGTGAGCGATACTTTCGGAGTACAGTTTGGAACCTACCAGTTCTGTGGTGACGTTCACGTAGTAATCTTGGAAGTTTTTGGCGACACGCGACACAAACGCCGTTCCCATCGACGCGCCAAGGAGCAATAAAATACCTTTTATAAATTCGGCATGCGTAAAATCTTTGGCATGACTGGCGTATTTGTCGATTAAGATGCGAAAAATTTGGGGATCGAGAAGCGAGAAAATCTGGTTAATGGTCGCTAAAACGAGCGCCAAAAAGAGAAATTTTTTATATTGTTTGATGTAGGAGAGAAGGAGGGACATGGGGAAGTAGTTAGTAATTAGTGGGGAATAGTGAGTAAGTAAAAAAGGAATTGAATATGTTTATATCGTATTGCAAATACCTATTGTACCAGAGTTTTGGGGTTTTGTCTTG
>CAZELH010000001.1:0-33220 GCA_964513095.1 uncultured Candidatus Saccharibacteria bacterium | reverse complement strand
AAATCTTTGAGGATTGCGTCTTGTGGGGTGAGATAGGTAACTGACATGGCTACTATATAGTCGTTATGGGCAAAGACGATCGTGCGCCCTTCGTACAAGCCAGACCACCGGTATGAAAGAGCGGGGATATTTTTAGCGATCGTTGTTTTTTTGAGTACTCCATCGGGAGACAGTTTGAAATTCGAGGCACTGGTATTTTTGACCCATTCTTCAACCGTTTGATTGTCGCGGTTGTTTTGATATGCCGTTATGGTGATCGCGGTGGGGCCTTCGCGAGGAGGGGTTTTTCCTTCACGCACCAAGCGATTTTCTTCGGTATCGTCGGTAAGTTCTATCTGCTGTATTTCTCGTTCACCTGATCCGATATTTTTCTCTTCTAGAAAATAAGTAGTAGGGTATACAAAGGTGATGCCGATTTTTTCATTCCTGTATTCTTTTACGTGACTGTTTGTTATCTGCTGTTGCAGAGAATTTGTTTTTACATACCAAAACGATATTGCAAAGGCGGTGATTGCGGTAAAAAATGCGATCGCGATTTTAAATTTTTTATTCATACAGTTATATACTGTAACTATATCAAAAAGGTCGCCTTTTTTAAGGGCGACCTTGCGAAAAGAAAGAACGGGGGCATCATACCCCGACTCGCAGATCGAATCGAATATCTTTTATAAAAAATTCTCTTAAATCTGCTTCGATTTGTTTACAAGTAAGTTTTGTCAACCTGTTATCTCGAAGGACGAACACTTCGTTCGGGATCTGAATCGCGACCGTGCACTCATTGATGTTGATTGGGTTTTTATCTTTCAAGATAATCCCATTCCTCATCAACAAGTGGGAAAGCGCTCCACTCACGTAGCTTGCGAAGTCTTCTTCCGTTTTGGCATTTCTCTCGTACTGATTTTTATTCAGTATCACTCTGATGGTTGCGGGTGTGTATTGAGGCATAATTCAAAACTCCTGTTATATCTATTGTTTTTTTCACACGTTATCAAACGTGCAAATGCTACTGTTTGCAATCATATCAAAAAAGAGCGAAATTGTCCATAAAAAAATTCCCCGAAGTTTGTGCTTTTTCGGGGAATCGTATTTTTGGAAAATTTTACTTTCCGTAGTGGGTCGCAATTGGTTGCACTAATTCAATTATTTGAAATCGTGCGCTGTCTGCGCCATTTTTAGCGACGTATTGTTTTAACGCCAGACATTTTTCTATCATTGTCCGTGTTTCTTCGCTAAACTCTCTTTCAAGATAGTCTTGATTGGTTGCGCACATCGTATTGGATGAGTGCTCAATGCGAATCCATTGCCCATCATTCTTGATGTATTCGTATTCACGGTATGGATTTTCTTGTGAGCCGAGGACGGTGCGGATTTTATCGTCTCGGATAATGATCCCAAGACCATCATCCTCTTTTCCTTCGGTTGTGGAAATTGTTACATAGATGGCAAAATTTGGATCGCTATATCGAATAGAAACGATTTTGTTTTGCTCCATATAACCGAAATAAAGAACTTTTTCTTGAGATGCTTGACTGTGCGGTTTTTGATAGGGGAATGGGTTTGCAAAAAGAATGATCGATAGCAGTGTGGTAACGATATACTGATTCATGGGTACCTCCAGATGGGTGATATGGAATTATTAAAAAGAGGGGGGGTGCAACTGGTTTTAGCATGGCATGACTACCCGCCAAAATCAATGCGGGGAAATTGATTTTTTTGGTGTACGTGGCATAATAGGTGTGTATTTTGCGGGATCGTCTAATGGTAGGACTCCGCCCTTTGAAGGCGGCTATCTTGGTTCGAGTCCAAGTCCCGCAGCAGTGAGTATGAAAAATTATTATCGCATAATGCTTGGTCGAAAAAGTGCTTTTGCCGAGGAGGCATACAAAGGCAATTTTATAGCTGGAGGATTTATAAAGGATACAAACCTTGCGAGCCACCTATCTGATAACTGGCGAGACTTCAACAAAGAATTCATTCCACTTTTTCTCAAACAAAATCCTGAAAAAACAAAAATTTCTGCCGGGCTTGCTTGCGGAATGCTTTGGACGATAGTAAAAGGCGTGCAAATTGGCGATATTGTTCTTTGTCCCAATGGGAAGGGCGAATACTATATCGGCGAAGTCACGGGTGAATATGAATATCACAAGAACGATAACCTTCCGCACCGCAGAGCTGTTCGTTGGTTCCCAAACACGATTTCCCGCGATCAAATGAGTGAGTCGCTTCGCAATTCAACAGGAAGCATTGGAACCGTTAGCAATATTTCAAAATATGGAAATGAAATAGAGAGTTTTATTTCAGGAAGTCGCCCTGTATCTATTATCTCTACCGACGAAACGATTGAAGACCCGAGCATTTTTGCTTTGGAGAAACATTTGGAAGATTTTTTGGTACAAAACTGGCACCACACCGAACTTGGTAAACATTACGATATCTACGAGGAAGAAGGGGAGAAGGTAGGACAGCAATACCCAAGTGATACCGGACCGATAGATATTTTGGCTATTAGTAAAGATAAAAAAGAGCTTTTGGTTGTTGAGCTCAAGAAAGGTCGCGTGAGCGATGTTGTTGTCGGTCAAATCCAGCGATATATGGGTTATGTCCAAGAAGAATTGGCTGAAGACAATCAAAAAGTTAAAGGTGTGATAATCGCTTTTGAAGATGACACAAGAATTCATCGTGCCCTGTCTGTTGCACAAAATATCGATTTTTATACATACAAAATTAGCTTCAAGCTGGAGAAAAAATAATTTATGAAAAAATCACTTATTGAGGAATTGCCAAAAATAGTAGCGGAGGGTAGAAAAGAAGTTGAGGAAATTCTTGAGCGACTTTCTGGAGCGAATAAGCTTGGACTTCAAACAAACGAACTAGTTCTTCCAGCAAAAGATACCGCCGGACTTTTCAAGGGCCAAATTCCGGAAGTAAACGAGAAAGGATTGATGAATCGAATCATTTATGGCGATAATCTTTTGGCGATGCAAGCACTCCTCTCCGGCGACCCTTCAAGTGGCCTCCAATCAATGCGTGGAAAAATAGATTTAATCTATATTGACCCCCCATTTGATTCAAAAGCAGATTATCGGACAAAAATAACACTCCCGGGTGCAGACTTAGAACAAAAGCCGACTGTAATTGAACAATTTGCTTATGCTGACACATGGAAAGATGGAACTGTTTCATATTTGAAAATGCTCTATCCTCGCCTTGCCCTTATGCACGAGCTTCTTTCCGATAAGGGGTCAATTTATGTGCATATTGATTGGCACGTTGGGCATTATGTAAAGATATTACTAGATGAAGTTTTTGGAAAGAACAATTTTGTCAATGAAATTACTTGGGAGTATCAAGGAGCTTGGTCTGAAACTGATCGGTATTTTCCACGTAGACATAATAGTATCTACATATATGGCAAATCTGAAGTACGCACATTTAATAGAGACTACGAAAAAGATATAAACGCCGGAGTTAATTTTAATCGGTGGTACGATTACGTTGATTCCAATAAAATTTATGCAAGAAATGCACCCTATCACGACAAGCGTTTTCAAACATATATTGATAGTTTTATAAAAGATAAGGGAAGAAAACCAGAAGGGGATGATGTAATCATTGAGTTTAAAGGCTCTGTTATTGGAGATGTCTGGTATATAAAAGTTGTTGACCCAAAATCTCCAGAAAAAGTTGACTATGACACCCAAAAACCAGAGGCACTTTTGGAGCGGATCATAAAAGCATCTTCAAACGAGGGTGACATTGTCGCTGATTTTTTTATGGGTTCTGGTACAACAGGGGCTGTTGCAGAAAAACTTGGACGAAAATGGATCATGTCTGACCTTGGCAAGCCGGCAAGTTTAGTAACTCGTAAGAGGCTTATTGACCAAGAAGCAAAGCCTTTTCTTTATCAGTCTATTGGAGATTACCAAAAAGAGGCTGTCACAAGCTCGAAATTGTTTAGAAGAATGGGTGATTTGTCGCAGGTGGTGCTACAGCTTTATGGCGCGATCCCTTTTGCCGATGTGGAACAACATCAGCGCAATTTAGGATACATAAAAGAAACCAAAACTCTTGTTTTGGTTGATTCGCCAAATAAGATGACTGGATTGTCTACTTTAAAACGCGCACAAGAACTCAGGAACACTTTTATGGGTGGTTGGAAAAAAGTTGTTGTTTTGGGGTGGAATTTTACTTATGACATACTTGACGCAAAAGGGTCACTTGATGATGAGGACCTGGATTTAGCGGTAATACCCCCTGACTTGATAGATAAGTTAAAAACAAAAGCAAGCTATAAGAAACTAATAGATAGCGGTAAAATCAGGTTCTCGTCACCCCAATACCTTGTATTAAAGTCTGCTGAAGGATTAAGCGCTGGGAAAGAAGGTGACCGCATAAGGGTTATCTTAGACTGGTATGCGTTAATTTCGGCGGATAATTTGCCGCTCGATGAAAAAGACAAAGAAAAATTATCGAAGCTTATTGCCGAGGATTCACTTGCCCTAATAGAATATTGGAGTATTGATCCTGATTATGACGGTGAAACTTTTAAAGGTGTGTGGCAGGATTATAGAGGTAATACAGAAAAAGATGGTGACCCAATGAGGGTTTTGTATAAGGCAGAATTTATAGTACCAAAAGTTGAAGGAAAAAGAAAAATTTGTGTCCGGGCCGTAGATGTCTTTGGATTTGAGAGTGTTGTGGTAAAAGAAATTTAATTATGCCAACCCCGATCAAACTAGGAACAAGAGATATACCACTTCGCCTTGCCAGCAAGCTTACGAGCAGGGTTAATGAGTCGTGGGCAAATGGAGAAATGATGGCAAAAGTTACTCCAGTAACTCGTGATTTGCTCACTTTTTGGTTCACCGAACCGCATAGAGCAACAAGATATGCCAATTTTCATGAAGGACAGCGTCAGGCGATTTTAAACACGATTTATTTGCATGAAGTAATGGGGGTAAAAGCCGTTAAAGATATTTATGACAATATTGAATTTGAACTTTTGTCTGAAATAGACATGACTGAATTTCGGAAAGTGAAATATGATATTCCAAAATATGCGATAAAGATGGCGACAGGAACGGGTAAAACATGGGTTATGCACGCACTTCTTATCTGGCAATATCTCAATGCAAAATATGAAGAAACTCGAAGTGGCAAATATTCAAAAAACTTTCTCCTTGTCGCGCCTGGACTTATTGTTTATGAAAGATTGCTTGATGCGTATTTAGGCAAGGAAAATATGGAAGGCGAAAGAAATTTCGAAACTTCTGATGTGTACCAATTTCGCGATATTTTTGTTCCACCTAGTTATCGTGAAGACATATTTGGCTTTGTACAAAACGCAGTAGCCAGAAAACAAGAAATCGGGACTAAGGTCACTGGAGATGGTCTCATTGCCATAGCGAATTGGCATTTATTTATGAGTGAGGACGAAAACGAAGAGGAAGCCTCCGCGCTTGATGATCCTAGTGCTGTGTTGAAAGACGTCTTTCCTGTGCGACCGGGGACATCTGGAGGAAACGCGCTTGATTCTTTGGACTCTCAATATTTAAGCGGTCGCGAAATTGAATATCTTGCTAGTTTGCCTGATTTGATGGTAATGAATGACGAAGCACACCATATTCACGAGAATAAAGCATACGGAGAAGTAAAAGAAGTCGAATGGCAAAAAAGTTTGAATGTTATCGCTAAAAACAAAGCGTCGAAGTTTATACAAATTGATTTCTCGGCTACGCCATATGATGTAACTGGTAGTGGGCAAAATAGAATTAAACATTATTTTCCTCATATTATTGTTGATTTTGATTTAAAAACGGCAATTCGGTCTGGATTGGTAAAAACTATTGCAATCGATAAGAGGAAAGAACTCGTTGATCTACCTCTTGAATACAATGCTATTCGGGAGAATGGAGAAGTAGTTGGACTTTCCGACGGTCAAAAAATGATGCTCCGAGCCGGACTTAATAAGTTGCGGATTCTTGAAAAGCATTTCACTGAATTTACTGAGGATAAAAGCGGGATATCGAATAAACATCCGAAAATGCTGGTGATGAGCGAAGATACCTCTGTCACGCCATTCATTGAAGAATTCTTGAAAAGCGAAGGGTTGAATTCGGAAGATGTTATGCGTATTGATTCAAACCGAAAGGGAGAAGTGCCAGAGGAGGAATGGTTTGAAATCAAACAACGACTTTTTAATGTAGACAAACATGCGCATCCAAAAGTTATTGTGTCGGTGCTTATGTTACGAGAAGGATTTGATGTAAATAATATTTGCGTGATTGTTCCGCTTCGTTCTTCTTCGGCGCCAATTTTACTCGAACAGACGATTGGGCGAGGGCTTCGACTTATGTGGCGCGAACCAGAATTTGAAGAAGTAAAAGCTGATAACAGAAGAAAACTACTCTCGGAAAAGCGTGAGCCTAATAATTATCTTGATTTACTTACTATTATTGAGCACCCTGCGTTTATCCAATTTTACGACGAACTTCTGAAAGAAGGTTTGCTTGGCGAGATTGAAAAAGATCCGACAGGTGAGCGTGATGTTCTTGGAGATATTATTAAAGTTGGACTTAAAAAAAATTACAAAGATTACGACTTATTTTGGCCCATTATTATAAGAGATGCTGATGATGAGCTGACGGAGATTGAAATTGATGTAAATAAACTTGAGGCATTTAATCTATACCTACTTGAGGATTTGAAAAAGTTTTTTACAAAAGATGGCGAGAGGTTTATTTCGGAAGAAATGACAGTAAAAACTCGATTCGGAGAATATGTAGTTGATGCGGCTCTTTTCAAATCACAAAGCTATAATGAGTATCTTCAAAAAATTGTTGGTGTGGTGGTTAATAGGATTGCCAGAATAAGCCAGAGAAAAAATAAAGTATTTCCAGCTATGCAGATTAACAACGTCGCTATTGTTAGTACTATTGATACCTATATTCGTAATCGTCTCTTTAGACAAAGCTTTGATCCTTTTGTAAATAATAATTGGAAAATTCTTTTACTAAAAAATGGTTTAATTACGGACCATATTGTGAAAGAAATTGGCAAAGCAGTTATCGATATGCAACAAGCGATAAAACCAACAGAAGCAAAAATTGAAAAGCGATATTATTCAGAAGTTACGGAGCTTAGAATGAGAGAAAATTTTTCTCTTGCGATTGTTAAAACAATTTATGAACGCCTAGCATACCCATCAAATAGAGGTGAATTTGAAAAAAAATTTATGCTGTATGCAGATACGGATTCTGGTGTTGAGAGTTTGATTAAAGTTAATGAGTATTCTCATTCGTTTGCAACTATTTCATATATTCGTACTGACGGATTGCTGTCCCTCTATTTTCCTGACTTTATCGTAAAAACGGCAAAGAAAATATACCTCATTGAAACAAAATCCGATAAAGATTTAAATGACCAAAATGTTAAACAAAAACAGCTTTCCACTCTTCATTGGATAAAACGCATCAACTCTCTTGATGCAAAGGACAGAATAGAGCGAGAATGGTCGTATATTCTACTTGGTGAGAACCACTTTTACAGCTTGAAAGACAATAATGCTTCAATTGAAGAAATTTGTGAGCTTGCGAGAGTGAATGAGGCGACGGCTGCGGGTAAATTATTTTGATTTATCCCGAGAAAGTTGTAAAAGTTTTTTGGTTAAAAAGAGTAGAATATAGGGAATGAGAGTCAACAACTTTTTAAAACTTGTTATCGCGATTGGTGTTTCACAGCTGGCTGGCGTTATTGGGTCGTTTTTTACCGTTTCAGCTATTGATGGATGGTATGGAGGCATCGTTAAACCCGCACTTAACCCACCCAATTGGGTGTTTGGGCCAGTCTGGACGACGCTCTTTACCCTGATGGGAATTGCGGGGTTTTTGGTATGGAAGAGGGGTTTGGAACGTAGAGAGGTAAAAATTGCCCTCGGTATTTTCAGTACTCAATTAGTTTTGAATACGCTGTGGTCTATTATCTTTTTTAATTTCCGCAATTTTGGGGGTGCGTTTGTGGAGATCGTCATTTTATGGCTCGCCATTTTCCTTACCATTATTGCGTTTTCTAAAGTATCAAAACTCTCTGCGTGGCTTTTGGCGCCATACATTGTGTGGGTGAGTTTTGCCGGATACCTCAACTACATGATCTGGGTGTTGAATTAATTGAGAGTATCTTAAAGAGAAATTTATCTATCTTACATTTTTTTGCGTTTGATACGGAGACTGTTGGCGACCACGCTCACGCTCGATGCGGCCATTGCGGTGGCGGCGATCATGGGGTTGAGTAATCCGAATGCGGCAAGGGGAATGGCGGCGACGTTGTAGAAGAATGCCCAAAAGAGGTTTTGTTTAATCGTTCGAAAGGTTACTTGCGCCAACTGAATTGCCACGCCCACTTTTACCGGACTCCCTGAAACCAAGACGATATCACCTGATTCGATGGCAATATCGGTACCGGTGCCCATCGCAATTCCTAAGTCAGATTGTACGAGCGCGGGGGCATCGTTGATGCCGTCACCCACAAAGGCAATTTTCGCACCCTTCATTTGCAAGCTTTTTACTGCTTTTGCTTTGTCTTGCGGCAGTACGTGAGCGATGACGTCGTCGATGCCAACCATTTTCCCAATAGCACGAGCAGTGGCTTCGTTGTCTCCTGTAATCATCGCGACTTTCATACCCATCTTTTTTAGGGTAGCTACGGCGAGTGGCGCGTCTTCTTTTATGGCGTCGGCAATAGCAAGTGCGCCGATAACTTCACCGTTTTTTATTACAACAATAACTGTTTTTGCTTCGAGTTCTAATTGCGTAATATTTGATTGTACTTTGCTTATATCGACATGCTCTTCGTGCGCAAATCGAACACTGCTCATTACAATCTGCGCACCATTTACTTCACCACGCACACCTTTGCCTGTTATTGCCGTGAAATTTTTTACATCGACTATCTTGCTGTTTTTTTCTTTTGCATATTCGACAATTGCGTGGGCGAGGGGATGCTCGGAGTAGCTTTCAATACTCGCTCCGATGACAAGTAATTCATTTTCCGCGACACCATCCACCGAAATGACATCGGTCACTTTCGGTTTTCCTTGGGTAAGCGTGCCGGTTTTATCGAATATTACGGTGTCTATTTTCTTCCCTTTCTCGAGCGATGATCCGTTTTTAATCAACACGCCACGGCGCGCACCTTCGCCGGTGCCCACCATCACCGCCGTTGGTGTTGCCAACCCCAACGCACACGGGCAAGCGACCACTAACACGGCTACTGCCGTCGTAATGGCTTGCGTGATGTCTTTTGTTGCCCAGAACCACCCCGCAACCGTTACTACTGAAATTCCCAATACAATCGGCACGAATATCGATGATAGTGTGTCGGCCAACCGTTCAATTGGCGCTTTTTGGGTTTGCGCCTCTTCCACCATTTTTACAATCTGCGCGAGGACGGTGTCGCTTCCTACTTTTTCAGCTCTCATTTCGAAACTTCCACTACTGTTCAATGTTGCGCCAAACACCTTGTCGCCAATTTTTTTGGTGACTGGCATACTTTCGCCGGTGAGCATCGACTCATCGACGCTCGAATTTCCCGAAAGCACACTGCCATCTACCGGAATTTTTTCTCCCGGACGAATGCGAAGAATATCGCCAAGAGTAACATCGGCGATTGGAATTTCTGTTTCTTGTCCATTTCGTACTACGTGTGCTGATTTTGCACCCAGTTGCATCAATTTCTCAACCGCTTCTCCAGCTGATCCGCGACTTTTTGCTTCAAAATACCGCCCCAACAAAATCAATCCCGCAATAACTGCTCCTGTTTCAAAATAAGAATCGGGGCTTTGCATGATGAGTCCATAGACACTAAAGGCGAACGCGGCGATAGTGCCAAGAGACACTAATGTGTCCATATCGGCTTGAAATCTGCGTGCTTTTTTGAACATTCCAACATGAAACTCTCGTCCAAATCCGAAAATGACGATGGCGCTTACTACCATTTGCGTTAGCGCCGAAAGATCGCGGTTCAATACAGGAATACCAAACCGTATGTTTGCCATTGCAAGTATTGCTGTTACGATTGCTAAGCCAACAGACCAGATGGCGGTTTTTTTTACCCGCACAATCTCTTTTTGCGCGTGCTCATGACGCATCGTGCTATTGGAACTACTTTCAACCGTGTATCCACCAGCAATAACTGCGTCGTGAATATCTTTTTCCGTCGTTTTTGTTTCATCGAATGAAACTTGTGCTTTTCGAAGTCCGAAATTTACCGACACATCTGTTACTCCTGCCACCGATCGTATCGCTTTTTCATTGAGAACGACACATGAGGCACAGTGCATGCCACCAATGCCAAATGAAATTTTTTTCATATTTTTTATGATGTTTTTATTCTACTACGGTGAATGTTCCCGAATACATACCCATACTGCACATAAATCGCACGACTCCTGCTTGCGTTGGCGTGAACGTGATGACGTTTTCTCCTTCTTTCAAGAATTGCGCGATGTTGTACTGTGGCATTCGAAGTGAGGCAGCGCAGGTGTAGGCGTTTTGTGAATCAATAACCCACCGCACCGGAATTCCTTTTTTCACAATGAATTTATTGGGGCTATATCCGCCAGCTGATTGAATCATTTTCACGACCTGTTCGCCATTTTCAATGATTGCTTCGTTTGTTGTTGCTTTATTTCCAAACATATCAAAAGGGGAAGGAATTTGTATTCCACTGGCGCTTATTCCGTTGGAAAGATTCACTATTCCTAGTATCAAGACGATCAGACCGATAAATCGAAAGATGATTTTCGCTCCTTTGCCTTGCAAGAGCGTGGTGAGCGCGCCAATACCTACCAACCCCGGCATCGTGCCGAGCGCAAACAGAAACATGACGATTGCGCCTGTTGCAAAACTTCCTGTCGTTATCGCATAGACTTGCACCGCCTGCGTGAACCCACAGGGCAAGAAAAAAGTGAGTATTCCTCCAATAAATGCTTGTGCATGTGAATACTCTCCATCATTTTTGTGAATACCGAGCATCTGACTTATTTTTTTTGGAAGGGTTATGTTGGTATTGGAAAGTTTTGGAGAAATGTCCGTGAGTTTCATTCCCATTACCACCATAACGAGGCCAGATACGGCAACTAGAACACCCGTAAATCCAGTTGATATGGTAACAACTGATCCTAAAGACCCAATAACACCGCCTAGTATCGCATACGAAAGTAATCTCCCGATGTTAAAGAAGAGGTGTGGTTTAAATCGCTCCCAGCGAGTAGCGTACTGATGTTTTTGCGCGTATGAGGCAGAAAAACCGGCGACCAGCCCTCCCACTACTGCCATGCAGGTTGAGACGCCGGCGGTAAGGCCGATGATAAATATAATGGGGTAGGTTGGTGTGGCGGAAATATTTGTTCCAAACGTATCGAAGATACCCACCGTATTTCCCACCATCCAGAAAAACAAGAGTGTGGTGGTGCCAAGCAATAGCTCCATCCATTCTTCTGGATTTCGCGATACCCATGGAAGCTTTTTTGCATGACCAAGCGTGTACCCCGCGTCATTGACTGCTTGGGCGATGAGCTCCTCCGCTACGATCCCATGCGAAAATTCAACTTCCGCAATTCCTAATTTTTGGCTCACTTCAACTTTTTTGACACCGGAGATTTGTGAGATACTTTTTTCAAGAAGTATTTCGCACGATTTGCAGTGCATTCCGGCTATTGCATATTTCTTTTTCATGATTTTTTTAGCGTGTGTACGAGTAAAAAACGCATTCTTTTTTCTTTTTTGAAAAGTATTGAATGCGCGAATGCCTTAAAAATCAAATACTCGCGAGTGAAGTGTGCCACTGGCGATTAACCGTGTGGTTGTATCAAGAAATGATCTCGGTGGAGTGTGCGGGTTGGTGCGATGGCGCGTAGTCGCCAGTATTTCACCGGCAGTATTTTTGGTGACCAGTATTAACGCCATTGGTATCGTAAAAAGAAAAACGAGAAACGTGATTTCTTTTCCAACAATAGGAGCGGGGAGGGTGGAGATTGAGGTGGACATAAAAGGGCATACTGCGTGAGAAACAGTTTCGTTCATTTGATTTCCACAGTCGGACATAACGCTTGGGTTGCCTGTTGCAAGACAGAGCGATGACCCCGCAAGCACCACAATTGCAGAAAGGAGGATGGCGGTTATGACTTTTTTAACGCCGTGCATGATGGTTTCTATTGTATCGTAAAATTTCAAAACAGTCAAAAAATAATCCCTGTCTTTGTGACCGCATCATCTGATACTATATTTCTATCATGTATAAAGAATTTACCGCCGTTGAATGGCGAAAGTTATTGAAATTACCGGAGGATTACACCGTCTCCGGTATGCTTATCTATGGAAGTTGGAATAAGGAAAAAAATTTTGAGATGCTCAAAAAATCATTGATTCAACAGTCAATCAAATTTGAGATACAACGACTCCCTTCTTTCTTGGGTGAACTGTTGGAATTTATTGTTGAGGGGAAAAAGTATTGGTTTGCTGTTTCTTATGGAGGCGCATTGCTTTCGGAATACTTACACCTTGCCTGCTTGTTTGGATCAAACAAAAATATTCTCATAGGGACGTGTGGCGGTTTGTTTGACCAACTCGCCACTGGTGATTTTATTATTCCAACATTTGCCCATGGCAATGAAAGTACCACGCGACTTTACCAAAGAGACGTTGTTGACCATAAGCATTTTCCCAGCCAATTATTGAGCGATTCTCTTGTCAAAAAGATTGACTCTCACTATACAATTCATCGTGGCCCAACGATAACCTGCCAAGCAATGATGGGTGAAACCCTTGCTGACATAAAAGATTGGTCAATGAACGGTTACTACGGGGTTGAGATGGAGGCCGCGACCGTTATAGCCGTTTCAAATCACTTTACTATTCCCGCCTCAGCTCTTTTGCTCGTCAGCGATAATTTAATTAAAGGTGAAGCGGTTGGTGGAGAAGAATACGAAAGCGCTCGTGCGTTTCGGGAAGGCGCCAAAGAAGAGCAATACCGAGTGGCAATTTCTGAATTACTTGAATAGCTTGTTTACACCGTCATTACTTTGATCGCCATGTGCCACCTTCTTTCTTTTCCTCTTTTATCCGAAAGGCAGTTATTTTTTTAATCAGTGCGAGGGGGAGCGGCGTATCGAGTGGGAATTGAATGGAACCTTTGGCGATTTTGTATTTTTTCAACTCTTTCTCAAACGCTTTTACTGCCGATGGAGTTGGGTAGAATCCCACGTGATGCCTGAAACCCGCAAACATCACTAGTATTCGGGTGTATGAAAACGCGGGCATACTCCATTTCAAACCCTCTTGCGCATCGGGGGCTGATTTTGCAATACATTCGTATATTTGGCGTAATTTTTCTTGCGATTCCTTGGGGGCGGATGCGATGTATTGCGCAATCGTTGTTGGTTTTTTATTCGAAACACTCATATTTTTATCATACTCGCAGATACTTCGTATTGCTATACTGTAGAGAGATAGGGCGTATCGAAAGGTCGAGAGACACTTCTTCACTTTTATGAATCAATTAAATCTTCATAAAATGGGTCTTGTGTTTGGTGGGTTGCTCGGTGTGTGGCATGCGATTTGGGCAACCATGGTGTTTTTAGGAATAGCAAAACCATTTTTGGATTGGATTTTGAATCTTCATTTTTTGAATTTTCAATACAGTATCGCGCCATTTTCTTTTTCCAATGCTATTGTTTTGGTTATTGCCACGTTTGTAATCGGGTATAGTATCGGAATTATTTTTGGGTGGCTATGGAATCTTGCACATCGCACTATGCATGGGATGTAGGAAATGCGATAAAAAATTGCGGATTGGAGGATTGCGGATTACAAATCAAGAAAATACGCAGATTCCGGCTCGGGGGCCGGAATGACAAAAATGCTGGTTGTTGATATTTCGTCATCCCGAGCTATGCGAGGGATCCCACAACATCCTTATAAACGGAGATCCCTCGCCAAGCTCGGGATGACGGCAAAGATTTGAGATAATTTGATTCTATTTTTTAACTTTATAAAGCCGACAGGCAGGGTTTCGGCGTGGCGAACCCTCCTTCGTTAAAACTACGGCGAGGCAAAGAAAAACCCGACGAAAGTAATTTCGTCGGGTTGCCTGTTTGTATCCAGTCAGGCTCTGGGGTAGGGAATTTCAGACGACTTCCGTTTCTGCCGCTCCCTTGGTTTCTGTGTCATACCTGTGTCCAAAATCGATAATTGTTTGCAATTTCCCAATCATCGATTTGGATAAGACAAAAGGAAGAAGTCGATCTTCCAGTTCGGCTTTTAAGATTTTGACAACTTCAAGGATGTTTGAACGGCTTACGCACACCTGCTTAAGGTGGATTTCTTCAAGTCTTGCCTTTTCTCTTTCGATGTTTAATTGGTTTTGAACACGAGCGAGTGCGAACTTGGTAAGATCTGACTCTTTTTGTTTCGCAACCAACTCTGACTCCGCGTTTTTCAGAGCATCGCAGAGAGCCGCGCTCTCTGCTTTTGCCAACTCCAACTCTTTCTCAAGTTCGACTCGGGAAAGACCGCCTTGGGGATCATGATAGCTCATCGTTGGGCGAATTTGCCCAATCTTGATGAGGTGAAGAAGATTTTTAATATCTTCCAGTTTTTTCCCCACCATGCTCATGCGGTATGTCATGGGAGTACTATCCACTACCCTTAATTCCGCTTGTGCAGAACCATTCTCATAGATCCCGCATTCCCTATATGACGGCATGCGTAATGTTTCACACAAAGTGACTCGTTCAACGTGCAGTTCAAGTAACTTCGGCACATCTTGGAAGATTTGGTCGTTGATTTCTAGATAGAGATCTCCGCTTTGATTTTGCAAATGAAAACCTTTGAATTTATAAATGCGGTTGTTGTCGAAAAAATCGATCTTCTCATTTTTCAAAACCGCGGTTTTCACTTCTTGGTCAAGATAGATTCTCGTAGTCATATTTTCTCCTGTTTGTCGCCGAAGGTCATTGGTGATCTTTTCACGCATATGCCTTCAGGTCGACTGGATTTTTTGGTTGTCAAAGTGTTGATTTATCGAAATCAACGTCGTTTTGCGATACTACTACTTATATCTAAATTTGTCAAGTTTTTCCTTTTTTCTTTCGGCGGGCGGAGTGATATACTACCCATATGAACAAAATCAAGATAGAACAGCATAGTTCGGTGGGGCTCCTCTGGATTGGGGCTTGGTTTTTCACTATTGGGTTTTTACACCTTAGTTTTTGGCAGGGAGTTTTGGCTCTTTTGCTTTGGCCGTACTATTTGGGGGTATTCGTGGGAGGATAAAGCATCTTGGATGCACTGTGCGTATTATAGAAATTAGGTGTCACAACCGATAGTTTTTTTGTTGTCAGAATCTTCCAACAAACACCACTAGACCAGAACATATAAAGGTTTTACAATCGATAGAATGAAAATAACCGACGTTCACGCGCGCGAGATTCTTGATTCTCGCGGTAATCCTACTATTGAAGCAGATATTACTCTCGCCGACGGCACTCTTGGTCGTGCCGCGGTACCTTCCGGAGCCTCTACTGGTTCTTTTGAAGCGTGGGAACTTCGTGATGGAGATAAAAATCGTTTTGGTGGCAAAGGCGTTTTTCAAGCCGTCTCTTTTGTAAATACGGAAATTAAAAAACTTGTTATTGGTCGCGACGCCGAAGATCAACGAGGTCTTGATGAGGCGCTTATCGCCCTTGATGGGACGGAAAATAAAAAACGGTTGGGTGCAAACGCTATTCTTTCTGTTTCTTTAGCAACTGCTCATGCGACCGCCCATTCAAAAAAGATTCCGCTCTATTCTTATTTTCAATCACTATCCAAAGTGCGCCGACCACTTTCTTTACCACTACCACTGTGCAATATCATCAATGGCGGAAAACATGCCGATGGTTCGACTGACATACAAGAATTCATGATTGCCCCTGTTGGATTTTCAACATTTCACGATGGGTTGCGGGGGATGACAGAAGTTTTTCATAGTCTTAAAAAAGTATTGAGCGAAAAAAATTACAGCACCACCGTAGGTGATGAGGGTGGGTTCGCTCCACATGTTCGCGGTGGCAATGCCGAAGCGCTTGCACTTATTGCCGAGGCAGTTACTCGAGCCGGATACACCGTGGGGACTGATTTCGTTTTTGCACTCGATGTCGCATCGAGTGAATTATTTGCGAACGATCGCTACACATTGGCGTGCGAAAATAAAACACTCTCTTCCGCGGACATGATTGCGTGGTATGAATCTTTGCAAAAAACATACCCGATTATTTCAATCGAAGATGGTTTGGCGGAAAGCGATTGGAGTGGTTGGGGTGACCTTACGAAACGATTAGGAAAAACCACGCAGTTAGTCGGCGATGATTTATTGGTGACTAACACTCAATTTTTAACTCGAGCGATACAAGAACAATCCGCAAACGCTATTTTGATTAAGGTCAATCAAATTGGTAGCGTAACTGAAAGTATTGATGCCGTTGATATGGCGCATCAATCGGGGTGGAACACTATTATCTCTCATCGAAGCGGTGAAACCGAAGATACCACCATTGCCCATTTGGCGGTGGGACTTGGCACGGGACAAATAAAAACGGGATCAGTTTCTCGCAGTGAGCGCGTTGCGAAATACAACGAATTATTACGAATCGAGGAAATGCTGGGCGATTCGGCGGTATTTAATACTTCAATCCTTCATTCATAACAGTATGGCGCATCTTATTTTGCTTCGACATGGAAAATCGGAATGGAATCACCTTGGGTTGTGGACGGGTATTACCGATGTCGCGTTAGCGCCTGAAGGAATCGCGGAAGCCCGTGCGGCAGGGACAGTGATTGCTGATATTTCTATTGATGTCGCGCACACGTCTCTTTTGGATCGCGCTAAAAAAACACTTTCTCATGCGATGGAATTTTTCAAACATCCCGTTGCGACCATTACTCACCATGAAGCACTCAACGAACGTGACTACGGCGATTATACCGGTAAAAATAAATGGGAAATTAAAGAATTGATTGGAGAAGAACAGTTTAACAGCATCAGACGGGGGTGGAATGTGCCGGTACCTAACGGCGAAACCCTGCAAGATGTTTCCGCTCGAGTCGTGCCGTATTTTACCGACTCTATCGTGCCCGATCTTTTGGCGGGACGAAATACTATCGTGGTTGCGCATGGCAATAGTTTGCGCGCTTTGGTAAAACACATAGAACATTTAAACGACGCCGATATTGAACACGTTGAAATTGGAACAGGGGAAGTACTTGTGTATGAATTTGATAATTCTTTGACAGTTGTGAAAAAAGATATCCGATCAGCTTCCTCGAAGTAACTATTTTTACATAGTTTTTGTTGGCGACTATACTGTATCTATGTGTAGATTATTGGCAATTATTGAACCGCGAAATCCGGAATTAGTAAAAACGACACTTGCGCAATTTGGTGAGTTAGCGCATAGCGGGGTAGTGCCCGCTGGAGCTTCTGCGGGGCACACCGACGGTTGGGGATTTGCCGTTTATAACCCCGATAGTAGTTTGCTGGTAAAAAAAGACCCATCGAGCGCATTTGAAAATCCTGCCTACCGCGCGTTTTGTGATGTCATTGGGTTGGTGAATCCCGTGCTTGTACTGGGGCATTTGCGAAAAGCGTCGCGAGGATCGGTGGCGCTTGAAAATACTCATCCATATTCCTTTGGACAGTACAGCTTTTGCCATAATGGCACGATTATGGACTATGAATCTCTTGCTCTTACTGAGCCCTATAGCTTATACCAAAAGGGGCAGAGCGATTCTGAACGAGTATTTTTGTGGCTTCTTGAAATCATTGAGCAACGGAAAGATTTTTTGAAAGGTTTTTTTGAAGGAATTAAGCACATACGTCAGATGCGCTACACTGCCGCAAACATCCTTATGTCTGATGGAAATTTTTTAATTGCACTGCGCGAGGTGAATGAACAGAATGAAGATGTGAAAAATAAAAATTTATGCGACGCGTACTACACCCTTTTTCAGGGAAAAAATACTACGGGTGAAACAGTGCTCATTTCTTCTCAATCTCTTGCCGTACCCGATATCACGTGGGAAGAAATTCCCAATCATACCGCATGCGTTGTCAGTCTTGCCACCGGAGAATCTCATCTGGTTGAAATCCCCAATACCATCTAGAATATAAGGTATATGAAAAAACAATTGCTCCATGTTTTTTTTCACTGGCTTCCTTTGGGTGTGGCAACTATTACTTTTTTTGGATTTGGATACGTTGCAATTCATCAAGCATACCGCACATCACTGAATGATCCGCAAATTCAACTCGTTACCGATGGACAGATAAAGCTTTCTGCTGGCGCACAACCAGTTGAAGTGGTGGGGCGTAGCGATTTATTTGATATAGAAAAAAATTTACAGCCATTTGTGGCCGTTTATGATGCCAATGGAGTCCCACTCGAATCATCTGGATATCTGCGAAATGCTCCGCCAAAACCACCAGTTGGAGTGTTTGAGTACGCAAAAGAACATGGCGAGGACAGAGTAACGTGGCAACCAAACGCCACCACACGCATCGCGTTGGTAGTACGCCCCGCGGGAAATGCTAGTGGGTGGTTTATTGCTTCAGGACGAAATATGCGTGAAGTCGAGTCTCGTGTCCAACAACTCAACACCATCACCGCGCT
Organism: uncultured Candidatus Saccharibacteria bacterium; assembly: GCA_964513095.1. Taxonomy (GTDB): domain Bacteria; phylum Patescibacteriota; class Minisyncoccia; order UBA6257; family 2-01-FULL-56-20; genus JBDKGD01. Next base: position 14,517 of record CAZELH010000001.1, on the reverse strand, counting down.
TGGTCTTGGCATTAGTTTACTCCTTAGTTTTTTACTTGATCTTTTAGGAGATGCATGGCGCAGAAGACATATGAAATAACGAGCTATGAATACTTTTTTAAATTTTTTACGAACGTATCGATGGGTAATTATCGGAACGCTTGCCGTGTTTCTCATTACGGGTTTTCTCGAATTTTTTATGGGACGACTTCCCTTGGGACCGGATGGAAAATTTGGTTTATGGGAAGGGAATATCTGGAGCAGTGAACAATCGCAACGATTTGCCGATCCGTATTCTTTTTCGCATATCATCCATGGCATGATTTTCTACTGGTTTTTGTGGCTAGTTGCGCGAAAGATGCCTATAAAATATCGCTTTGTATGCGCGCTCGCATTGGAGGCGTGCTGGGAACTTCTTGAAAACTCTCCGCTTATTATTAATCGCTACCGCGAGGCAACAATTGCTCAAGGATATGTAGGAGATAGCATATTTAATTCGTTGAGCGATATTGTAATGGTTGCGGGAGGATTTGCTTGGTCTTATTTTGCAAAACCATCAGTAACGGTAACGGCGATTATTATTATGGAAATTGCAACGCTTTTGTGGGTGCGAGACAATTTAACACTCAACGTAGTGATGCTTATTTATCCATTTGAGGCGATTAAATTGTGGCAATTTGCTGGTCGGCCAATGTAATTTTTTCTATGAAAAAACGAGGGTTCTATAAAACGGTGACTGTGAATGACCGAATGCAAAAAAATTATCGATACGATTTGGTGGCTCCGGCAGGGAAATCGTTTGACCCCCTTTTTACCCCCGATTTAACACCCAAAGAAATGCTCGCGTTGGGTGTTTTTGGCGGGAAGTATATGACTGATTGCAAAAAAGAATTTCCAAAATCATGGTTTGTCCGTGCAAAATTGAATTCGGATTTTCATGATCCGCAATGCAATTATTTTAAAATAAACGCGAGCGCGCCACTGTCGTATTGGAAAAAGAAAGGGTGGATTTACGGCGAAGATCCGCGCGGATGGTTTCAGTGGTACTGTCGATACTATATGGGTCGACGAATTCCTCATGAAGACGCACGCCAAATTGCGCGTTGGCGAGCGATAGCCCGACATATCGGACAGCTAAAAAAGCATTGTCGCGCGGGAGATGTGTCGTGTCGACCACGTCAGCGTCAAGCCTTATTACACTGGGCATACGATAGCCGAATATTGTAAAAAAAGTCGCCTTTGCGAGAGGCGACTGTGGTAATTTCAAGAATAGGATTAGCCAACTATCTCGGGCTTTTTTGCGCTCCGAGCAATTCGACCACTCCTGCGAAAATGGCGGTAGGTGCGTACTGTTTCGCATAAATCGTTTAGCACGTTGTAGAAAACGCCTACGCCAAAAAATTCTTCTCTATTGTCGTAATATGGTCCATACAAAACGCGCACTTGCTCATCGATATTTCCTTTTAGATTGATCTCCAATCGGAATATCAGGTGCTGTCTGTCTGGCGTCTTCGTATCGGTCATAAACGCAAGGATTGCGTACGGGCTATTTTTTTCTTCGTGATCAATTTCTGAAGAAATATACGGTCCAAGCACTTCGGTTGACCGCACTCCAGATGATAATACGCGGGCGACTTTATTATCAGAAGCGGCCTTTCTCAATTCGGCAATTGCATTATCACCGAAATCATTCTGCAACCGTTGTTGCTGTTTTTCTAGCTCTCTTTTTTCGCGCTGATTTTGAATTTCTATATTTTGTCGCATACCGCGAACCACGAAATTGGTGATGAAGGCTGCTATTAGCGCAATCAGCACTATCCATGCAAACATTGAGACACTAAAAGGCATACTTTTTTCTCCTATGTATTGAATTTAAAATGATCGGATATTCCGATCTTTTACAAGGGGAATCGTCCCGTTGTAGTGCTGTTTACTTAATATCACAAAAATTCATGACAGTCAACAATTATGCGGTGTTTGTATAAAAAAACGGTCGCCTTGTTAGGGGCGACCATGTTTGGGGTGGGAGGATTTTAACCCCTCGGCCAGCGTTACCTAGCCGGCGATTTTTTTCAATTTTCCCGCCCGAAACAGTTCTTCGGTTTCGGGAAATGGCGAAAAATATCGCAATTCTTCACAGAGGTTAGAAATAACCTCTGTATATGAATCAATAGGATATTTATGTTCTGGGCCATATGGGCACCCAAAAACGTGAATCTCTTCACCTTTTTTGTCCAAATTAATATCCAATTGAAAAATCTCAATTCTTCCATTTATGCTCTTATCATCTCTCATAAACGGAAGAATTGAGTACCCTGCTGTTCCGTTGGTTGGCATTGGAACAATAGAAATCGTTCCGATGTTTTCTGCGATCCTTCCGCTTGGAAGGATGTTGCAGTGGGTATTTTTCCGAGCGGCTTCTCGAAACCGATCTAGGGCTTCATTGCCCAATTTCACTTGCAAATCTCGCCGTTCTTTTTTTGCTTTTTCCTCATCGTCGAGCCGGCGCTTCGCAGCCTGTTTTTGACGACGGTTTAAGGTCGTCATAATCATCGCGGCGATTGCCATCATGATGAGAAGGCCACAAAAAACATGTGGCAGGGAATTGAGCAATTGATCGACGATTGTATCAAACATACTTTCCTCCTATAGCAATTGGGAAGTTGCTGGTTTTACCAGCGTTTACAAGGGGAATCGTCCCTCATGTATTGCTTTCTATATAATAGCATATTTATACTGATTTGTCAAACTAATGGAATCCTAAAACCTAGAACGCAAATCGTGAACAAAGAAATCGGCATAGATTCCCACCTTCCCTCCTTCGCGTAACGCTTCGGAAGGGCGCGGCGCGGAAATGACAAATTAAGAAGCATGAGTAACGAATAATGAAGTATTAGTACTTATCCAATAATATTGCTACGCGAACAGTTGTGAGATCCCTCGTATGCACTCGGGATGACGGAAAAAATTTCTAAACCCTAGTGGCTATTGGCTACTTGTGGTGAGTTTATTGAACCATACCCCCATTTTTATTTGCTATACTATTTTCATATGAATAAAGCATTACTCTATGGCATTGGCGGTTTGGTCGTTTTAGCGGGAGTTGGATTTTTTGTGTTTCGACCGATGGGGTGGAATATGATGCGTCCATCAATTACGCAAACATCAGGAACACTCAAAGAATTGCTTTCTTCTAGCGTTTCACAAAAATGTGAATTTACCCATAAGCTTGATACTTCTGAATCTTCGGGGATTGTCTATGTTTCTGGAGGACATATGCGTGGCGATTTCACTTCCACCGTTGGCGGTCGCACAATGGGAAGTCATATGATTATTTCCAATAATACAAGCTATGTATGGACCGACGGACAAGAGACCGGCTTTCAAATTGCGATGAATAAAATGATGGAAGCGCAATCTCAATCACCAAAAGAACAATCAGTTGATATTAATCAAAAACTCAATTACTCCTGTAGCGGATGGTCCGGCGACAATGCACAATTCACTCTTCCTGCTGGTGTTAAATTTCAAGATCTCAATGCTATGATGGGTGGGGAATTGGAGTATACCGCTCCTACTGGAGGAGCCGGTGCAAACGTGAAAGCAATGCAGTGCACGGCGTGCAATAGCGCCCCTGAACCAAGTCGTAGCCAGTGTCGGGCCGCTTTGGGGTGCAACTAAAACACACCTACTTTTATGAGAATTTTTCTTGGTTATTTATATACTCTCGTCGCATTGATTGTGCTTGATGGGATATGGCTGGGGGTTATAGCTAAACCCTTTTATCAAAAATGGCTCGGATATCTTATGGCACCGACACCCAATTGGATTGCCGTTATTCTTTTTTATCTGTTATACGCGAGCGCAATCCTGTTTTTTGTCATTACTCCCGCGATACAGGATCACAAAAATCTTTTCTCCGTCTTTTTTATTGGTGCGTTTTTTGGATTGGTCGCGTATGGAACGTATGATCTTACGAGTCACGCTATTACCAAAGATTGGCCTGTAATAGTTACTGTGTACGACATGGTGTGGGGGATGATTGCCACCGGAACCGTTTCTACGGTAATCACATGGCTTCTTCGGCGATAGTAAAAAAAGATTTGAGTTATTTTGTGTACATCCTTGAATGCGCGGATGGGAGTCTTTACACCGGCATCGCCACTGATGTCGTGCGAAGATTTACCGAACACGCGCGTGGCGCAGGAAGTCGATACGTCTTTGCTCACGTCCCTCGCAAAATTGTTTACCATGAAAAACAACCTTCTCGTTCACATGCCCTGAAGCGAGAAGCGGAGATTAAACGATGGTCACGAGCGAAGAAATTAGAGTTAATCGTAAAACCTGAAGAAAGAATTGCGGATTGAGTATTGAAGCATTGCGAATTTAGTATGAAGAAAAATATAGAAGCATAGATTCCTGCCTACCGGTTTACTAAGCCGTAATTTCAATGAAGGCTAGCAGGCAGGTTCGGAAGGGCGTGGCGCGGGAATGACAGCAGGGGCGTTAAGTATGAATAATGCAGAAACAAAAGTCATGAATCTTGTCATTCCGAGCTTGGCGAGGAATCTCACGGTTATCTTACATGCAGGGATTCCTCGCCAAGCTCGGAATGACAGATAAAAATATCATCAGGCTTCCTGCTCTCCGTTGCACGCTTTAAGTTCTAGGTTTTAGGCTCTACGTTGCACGACTCTTTTATGCTATACTGAAAGCCATGCGTACATATACATACATAGTGGCAGCTACTGCTTTGGCAAGCCTCGTTGCCCCATACTCACATGCCGAAACTACCCCAATACGTCCTCGTATTGAGGAACGTCGCGATACCATCAAAGCCACTGTTGAACTCAAGAAAGAGACCATTCAACAGAACATGAAGGATCGTCAGGAGGTGCGAAAAGAAAATCGGGAAGATCGTAAAGAAATGATGGAAGCGAACAAGCAAGAGCGAGAAGATCGTCGCGCTGAGTTCGAAAAGAATGTCGAAGAACGTCGAGCAAAATTGAAAGACGCTATCGAAAAACGCCGTGAAGAATTAAAGAAAAAATTGAAAGCTATCAAAGATGAAGCAAAGAAAAATATCGTAGAGCGCGTTGATAAGCGTTTTGAGGAGATTAACAAAAATCGAACCGAATTCTTTACGAAAGCTGTTGATCAAATTGAGAAAGTATTAACGAATGTGCAGTCTCGCACAGATCGTGCCGCAACCGCTGGTAAGGATGTTGCATCAGTTCGTACTGCTATTACTGCCGCGCAAACCGCGATTACTACTGCACGTACCGCGATTACCGCCCAAGCTGGTAAGGATTATCCGGTCACCGTCTCAACCGAAACAAAACTCCAAGGAGATATTTCAAAAGTTCGCGATGCACTCAAAGCTGACTTAGAAGCTTTGCAAGAAAAGGTAAAAGCTGCCCGCGAAGCTGTTCGAACCGCCGCTACCACACTTGCCGGCATCCCAGGGGTCAATACTCTTCCTCCAGTAAACACAACGACAACCGCTACGACGACTACGACCACAACCCCTTAATTTCTTTCATTCACCCCTTATTACTTCTATGAACAAAACTACTCTTTCTATTGTCGCTGCCGTTGTTATCGTTATTGCCTTCGGCGCATGGTATATGTATGGAAAAAATCCTACCGATCAATCTGCTCAACAAAATCAAGAAACTCAGCAAACGGCTCAAACCGTTGAAGCTGACTCCACTGATTCCATTACCGCCGATTTAAACAACGTTATTGTTGATGGAAATGTGAATGCGGAAGTCCAAACCACCAACAGCGATATTCAAGCCTTGTAATTCTTCTTAGACTGTTTTCGCAAAAAAAATCCCCTCATCATCGAGGGGATTTTTGTATGTGTTACAACGGAAACTGTTCTTGTAGCTCACCCGAATAGTAGAAGTCGTATCCGATTGAGCCAAATGTGTATTCACGGCCATCAATCGTAATTGGGGCACCGCCAATTTGAGGATTGGCGTTTGGTATTGAATGGGCAAATCCAATATTAAACAATGTTGCCAGTATTTCTGGTCGATCGGAAATATCGAATCCGCTTGATTTCCACTGTGTTTCCACCTGTTTTATAAATAACGCGGTATAAAGGTATGCGTAGTAGTGATTGCGACTGTCGGTAATGCGTGTAATTCTTTCGTTGGTTGCGTCATCTTGATTTTGGAAATCAAGCACGTGTTCGTACTGTTTTCCGATGTAGTAGGGGGATGATGGATTGCGAAGATTTTCTTCTATCTGCTTTGCTGTTTCTTCTTTAATCCCACTCACTCCCAATGAAAATTGTGTTTCGCTCCCCAATATTTTTAATGGAGAAAATACTTGTTTAAATAATTCACGATCAGAGGTAAATAATCGCATCTGTTCTCCGATAACCTGCATCGTAATCAGTCGTGAGGGGACACCCGTTTCTTGCGCTACCTTTTGAATAACAGGAGCATCTTTTATGAGTGCTTGCGCTAACGCGTGCCACTCTGGTGTATTCATCCATGCAAAAAGACTGGTATCACGCACAGTCGTTTGTGATTTTTGACAGTCTTCAATAGCGCTCTGTATTTTTTCTTTTTGTGAAGCACGGAGGAGGGTAGCCTCAATCATTCGCGTTGCCTGCGTTGGTTTTTCAGCTGCGCGCAGATACTGGGCAATTAAACTCCCATTTACCGGCGCATACTGTGAAAGTGCCATTACCCCGCACCACAGATTTTTTATATCGCTATTTTTTTCTTTTTCGGTTGTTTTGTAGATGCTCGTTATCTCTCGATCATTGAGATCAATGGATCCGGAGATGTTCGTAAAACCAAACTTCACCGCAAAAAATACTACGGTAAGCAAAAAACCGAAGAGAGCAAACGCGATACCTATCGCGTAGAGCGTTGCTATTAATAGTTTATATTTTTTTAGAGGTAATATATCCATAATCCAAGATGATTCGCTGATGCGCGAAGCATCATTATCTCATAATTTTTCTAAAAAATCAATGTTTTTCTTCCTTATAAACGAGGCATTACTACTCGCTGTTCACCGGCTGCATACGAAGCTACTTGGTACCGAGGGAAGTAGAAGGTAATTGTATGCGGTTCTATAGTGAAGTTCTGGAAATTCTCAATGGTTGGCGTAGTGCCATCTTTGATCGCCGAAACAATAGAATCATTAAACCACTGTTCTTGTTCTTTGACGGTTTTCCCTGGGGCATCCGCTCGATATACGTCTTTGAAGTGGGCAATGAGCTCATTCCGCGCGAAACCGGATATGGTTTGGAGATAGTTTTGATCGGTTGGGAACATATCTGCCAACGTAATTTCGTGATTATTTTTTAGATCATAATTGAACGTTCCGACATCTTCGTATCCGTGCGCTCCGCCTGAAAATCCACCAAATCGAATAAGAATACTGATTCGATTTGGGGAAATTTCTTTTGGTTCCCAGCTTGCAAAAAATTCTAATAATTCATTTGGGGCAGGGAATTCGGCGACACTACCATCTTTTCCGCTTGTTTCCCACCGTGCTTTCCAGTTTTCTGCCGATTTTTTTTCGTGATCGGTAATGGCGGTGGTGATAAGTGCTTCAATTTTTTTATTAAACGCTACTGGTACCTTATCGAACTGTGGGAATTCGGCGTGTATGCTTGCGTATGCCGTTTTTCTCTCAATGGTTTTTACCGTTACATCGACACTTCCAGCATCATTTTGTATGCTATTTTTTCTTGGTTCCTTGTTGTATTTTATGGCTAATATACCGGCGCCAACAATTAATACGACCAGCACTACCATTCCCATCTTTGAAATACCTTTCATATCTTCGTATTATAACAGATGCTATCGACACAGCGAGAATAAAATATGCTGATAATTTCTTTATTTTTAAAATAGGAACATGAAATCCGCACACGCATCCATTGTTCGCGACCTCTTGCATTTAAAGAATCGTAAAAAATCCCTTGTCCTGCGACGGTTTTTCAAAACGGGAGTAGGAGAATATGGCTATGGCGATATTTTTTTGGGCGTCACTGTACCTCAACAGCGAGCAATAGTAAAACGATATTTTATGATTACTTCTTTGTTCGACATCAAGAAACTCTTGTATTCTCCCATTCACGAACACCGACTTACCGCGCTATTGCTCCTTGTGCAAAAATTTCAAAAAGCTGAACTGTCCGATAAAAAAAATATCTTTGATTTTTATTTAACACACCTACATCGAGTAAACAACTGGGATTTGGTTGATTCTTCCGCCGACAAAATAGTGGGCGCCTATCTATTTTTTGCCCAAAAAGATTTTCTTTTATTAGAAAAAATGGCTCAATCAAATGATTTATGGACTCGACGAGTGGCAATTATTGCAACGTTTTATTTTATAAAAAATAATGAATTTAAACTAACGCTAAGAATTTCTGAAATTTTGCTTGGTGACGACCATGATTTAATTCATAAAGCAGTTGGTTGGATGCTACGCGAAGTGGGAAAGAAATCGTTGCCTACTGAAGAATCATTCTTACAAAAGCATTATAAAACTATGCCCCGCACAATGTTGCGATACGCGATTGAAAGATTTCCCACAAATAAAAGAACGCTGTATTTACAAAAACACACATAAAAACTCATTAAATCAACTTTGTTGATCGCTTCTTGAAAGCTATTGGCTATACCTACGTGGCTTGAGTATCATTAATCCATGAGAAAACAATTTGAACCACATACGTTAAAAATAGAAAAAGATCAGGAGGGGTTGAGTTTAAAAATGGTGCAGAACCATTTTAAGCTATACGAAGGATATGTGAAAAAAACGAATGAAATTCAGGAGAAGTTAGAGGGGGCGGATAAGGCAACGGCCAATGGGGTATACAGCGAGTTTGGGGAGCTGAAACGACAGGAAACCTTTGCGGTAAACGGCATGAAGCTCCATGAGGTCTATTTCGGCCAATTAACGGGCACTGGAGAGCCTACAGGAGCCCTAAAAGGCATGATAGAAGCCGAATTTGGCAGTATTGAGGCATGGAAAGCAGATATGCTGGCAACCGGCGTATCGGCCCGTGGATGGGCAATTTTGGCCTATGATTTGGGCGATAACCACCTCCATAACTACGGGAGCGATGCGCATAACGTAGGCGCGGTGTGGGGGGCAATTCCACTCGTTGCTTTAGACGTGTATGAGCATGCCTATTTCATTGATTACGGTGTTGATCGAAAAAATTATATGGAGGCATTTTTCAAAAATCTTGATTGGGACGGCGCAAACAAAATTATCGCGGAGTTTGGGTTGGAGGGGAAGCATTTACAGTTAGCCACTAGGGTATAGGGTGTAGGGTGTAGTAAATACAAAAGAAAAAATAGGGAATCGGAAAGATGCAAAAAGGCCGCTTGCAATAAGCGACCTTTGATTTAAGCGTTGTTCTTTTACGCACAAAAATGATTATCGGGTGATGGTTACAGCGTACAATCCGATAACACATACTATGGCCATGATGGCCAGTGCGCTGGTTCTCCATACATTCATCTTTTCTTTTTCGATTGCAATGCGGAGTTGCAAGGTTGCAATCAAACCGCCATTCAAGAGCAGTAACCCGATTATGCTCTGTGTAATCTTATAGCCCACTGCAATGCTGCAAAGTAGCAACATACTGCCATAGATACACATAAATATTATTAGCGCCTTTACTCTCTTTGCGCTTTGAGACAAGGATTCACTTGGTTTGCCCTTCTCGTATTTTTCATTCATACAAATTCCTTTCGGTTAGTCTGCCGGTTTTTTGATTGTTACCCAAAAACTAGAATGGGGGATGGGGGATCAACAAGCAACATTATTAACAACATTGCACTTAAAACCAATGCAATCCCCAATAATAAGTCCGCAATTTGATTACCGGTTGGCTTATCGATGGTTTTTGCCGGTGTTGATTTGTATAGAACACATCGGACACACTCATTTGTTTGTGGATCAAACAAATCGGATTGATGGCAAATTTCGCATCGTGTGGGGTAGTACTCCGTGCGAATAATCATTTTTTGATTCATATACTCACTCCTTTTTGTTAGTCGATTGGGTTGTCGCGGAGGTATTTTTTAATCCGTGCCGATTTCTCATCGCCTTGTAAATCCTGAGTTACTGCTTGGAAATAAGTGGCTTGGATTTCCGAGACAGTTTCTTCCTCGGGTTCTGATTGAACCGGCTTGGATTGAATTTTTGGTCCGTTCAACGCGGCTACTAAAAAAATAGCCATGAAAATCACAATAATTACCACAATTTCCATTCCCATAGATGCGTCCTTTCGATTTGAGGTTTTGAATTTTTAACGAACTTGTCTTTTATTATTATGTATTTTATTTATAATTTTGTCAAACTGGAAATCGCAAATCACGTGTCTTGTAACGCGCCTGCCTGCTAGCCTTCATTAAAATTACGGCTTAATAAACCGGTAGGCAGGTATCGTAAAATATGGTGAAGCGAGGCAGAAAGAGTGTTTTAATCCGCAACACTCAATTCGTAATTTCTTACTAGTGCCTAAACCCTATTGGCTAGTGGCTGGCTTTTTTTCCTTACACTCTTTTTGGCGTTTCTCCTTCAATTTGTAACACCGTAATAACAAGTCCGTCAGCACTGACAATTCCTTCAAGCAATTTCACGCGCTTATTTTCTATGTGCAGTTCACCAAATGTTGCTGAATCCACCTGTGTCCACACTCCCGGTTCTGGCGTGTACGCACGAATTTTTCGCTCAATAGCGGCGGCTTTGTCTAAATCACCAGCGCGGGCCGCTTCGAAATCATCGAATGCAACAAATCCATCTTCCGTTTTTAATTTTTTTGTGAGCGTTGCTTCTGATTCATTTTGTATCTGAAATTGCGCGGTGCCCGCCACTAATTTCGGTAACGTTTCAACCAATAAATCACCGCCCACGAGCGCGAGTTCGGTTTCTAAATCTTTATAATATCCGACATCAACTGCCACCGGCGCAGATTGCGCGATAATAGGTCCGTGATCTACTTTGTCATCGACAATAAACAAGGTCACCCCTGTTTCCTTTACACCTTCAGCGATGACGGTTTGAATAGGGGTTGATCCACGGTATTTTGGCAAAAACGATGGATGCACACCGACTGTACCTACCTTTGGAATATCCAACACCGCTTGAGAAATAATTTTTGCGTATGAGGCAATCACAAAACAATCAATGTCTCCAAATGGTGCAAATATATCCGCCGTTACTTTTTCTGGCTGGAGGACGGGGATACCGTGTTCTTCGGCAAATGTTTTAACCAATGGCGGGGTGATAATTTTTTTGCGACCAACAGGGCGATCTGGATTACACACTACCGCTACCGGTGTCATGTCAGCATTTACTAATTTTTGCAATACGAGCAATGAAAATTCCGCGGATCCAAAAAATATATAACGCATTTAAAAAAATTATGATGGTCTAGTTGATTTTGCTTTATCGATAAATAACTTACCGTCGAGATGATCAATCTCGTGTTGGAAAACCCGCGCGAGCATGCCCCATGCTTTGATTTTCAAAGGCTTCCCTTGTTTATTTAAACATTTTATCACTACTTCTTTCGGTCGTTCTACGGGGCCGTACAATTTAGGAACGCTCAAACACCCCTCCTCAAACGCAATACTTTCTTTTCCGGTGCGCTCTATGCGTGGATTAAATACTGCGTAAAATTTTACTCCTCCAGACACATCTCCAATTTCTGCCACGAATACTCGCCATGGAAGTCCAATTTGATTTGCGGAGAGCCCAATTCCTTTCGCCTGACGCATCATCTTGCGCATATGAGAAATGAGGATCGTGACTTCTGACGGCGTGTGTTTTGAGAAATCAAAATCTTGCGTTTTTTCTCGCAAAAATTTTTCATCTTTTTTGTCGGCGATCGTTACGATTGCACTATGTTTTCTGACGTCTAGACTCATAGATTATATTTTTTGAGCTTTTTCTTTATACACCTTCATGAAATACGCTCCTTTGTTTTTTACCGTTCCCTTGCCGGCGATATCTTTGGCGACGGCGAGGAGATCTTCTGGTTGATACTGACCACACAATTTAATGTAGAGACCCGTGTGCTTCGCATCGCCCAACAGCTCCGCAATTTCAACGCCAATATGTTGATGTTTTTGATACGCCTTCGACTCACGTCCTCTTGACCCCAGAGTCTCTAAGTACTTTTTTGCATTCATTCGAGTAGGCAGTACGTGAAAATATCATAGCAATTTTTTGGGCATTAGTCAATTAATTGCGGAGCGTAAAACACGAATCGTGGATCATGAAATACAGACGCAAAAAAGACAATACAAAAGAGATGTATTACAATATGAGGATACACTATTTCTTATGAGTCCATTTTTAAAAAAGTTTTTCGCGGGTGCGGTGGTTGTTGTGTTGATTGCTTCCGGATTTTGGGGCGGGTATCGGCTTGGTCAAAAAACACCAGAAAAATTAGTTGTTTCAGGGATTCAGAATCCCGATGGGGGAACACTGATTTCCAGTGCTGACTTTGCCATCTTCTGGCAGGCGTGGCAATCTATCAACGATTTATACCTCCGCAATGATAAAGTTTCTAACCAAGATAAAGTGCGCGGTGCAATGCGCGGACTCGTGGCATCGCTCGGTGATCCGTATACGCAATATTTTGATCCCGTTGATGGCGAAAAATTCCAACAAGACGTGCAGGGAAATTTTGGTGGTGTCGGCATTGAAATAGGACTTCGAAAAAATATCCTCACCGTTATCGCTCCTTTGAAAGATTCGCCAGCAGATAAGGCGGGAATTAAACCGCAAGATCTTATCATTGCGATTGATGGCAAGCCAACCGACAATCAAGAAATTGATGAAGCAGTTTCGAAAATTCGCGGTGAAATTGGTAGCGTGGTAAAACTTTCTATTTTTCGAGAAGGCTGGGACAAACCAAAAGATTTTTCTTTAACCCGCGACAAGATTGTGGTGCCGACACTGAAATACGAAATGAAAGAAGGGGGCATTGCGTACATTCAGATTTTTAGCTTTAACGGAAATGTGAATGAACAATTTTATGTTGCCGCGCGACAAGCACTTGCCGCGCATGCCAAAGGAATCGTGCTTGATCTTCGAGGGAATCCCGGTGGGTATCTTGACGTAGCTGTTGACTTAGCTGGGTGGTTTATGAAAAAAGGAGCGGTCGTGGTTTCTGAAGAATCGCGCAAAGGTGTAGATGCTCGATTTACCGCGCAAGGCAATGAAGCACTTTCAGGAATTCCGGTGGTTGTTCTTATTGACAAAGGATCTGCCTCGGCATCTGAAATTCTCGCTGGTGCGCTTCATGATCAACGAAACGCAAAGCTTATCGGCCAACAGAGTTTTGGTAAGGGTACGGTACAACAAATAAAAGAATTGAACGATGGTTCGACCATCAAAATTACCGTGGCGCACTGGGTCTTGCCGTCGGGCAAAATTATCGATCACGAAGGCTTAAAACCAGATGTAGAAGTATCTATAAGTGATGCCGATACTGCCAAGAAAAATGACCCTCAGCTCACTAAGGCGTTGGAGGTGATAAAAGCCTCTCTATAGGGCATTTAAAGGTATTGGGCGGGTTGCTGGAGGCATATTTTTTGACTAGACTATTTGGTATATGAAGATACTGCTTACTGCCGATGTTCGTTCGATTGGCCGCAAGGGTCAGATTGTCGACGTTGCCGAAGGGTATGCGCGCAATTTTTTGCTTGCCCGAAAATTAGGCACTATTGCCGATGATAAAACACGCGTCGCAGTAGAAAAAAATATCGCGCTCAAAAAACATCACGAAGCGGAACAGCTTGAAAAAATGCGCGCACTCGCTATGAAATTAAAAGATACTGCGTTTGATTTTCACTTACGAACCGATGCCAAGGGTAATTTATTTGGCGCAGTATCAACAGAGACGATCGCGTCCGCACTTCGCCAACACCACGATCTTGGTCCAGCCCACGTAACCGTTGCGCTTGAACACCCGATAAAAAAAATCGGCGACTATTCGGTAGTCGTCGATTTCGGGAAGGGGATTACCGCTCCTATTACTGTGCGAGTACGGCCACAGATTTAACGACGCGCTTTGTGCCGTCAAAACGGGTTTTGCGGACGGTTGAAAATTTGATCGTGCCGGATACTGCGGCGTAGAGTGTGTCATCGCCACCGGAACGCACATTGGTACCTGCCAAATATTTACTTCCTCGCTGACGGATAATAATTTGACCGACCGATACTTTTTGGCCGTCGAATAACTTAACGCCGAGACGCTTGGCTGCGCTATCTCGACCGAGTTTGCTAGTCCCTAGGGATTTGGTATGTGCCATAGAACGTAATAATTAATGGGTATATAATAATAGGTATAAAAAGCAATGTCAAATTTCACAGACCCCATAAAACAGTGGATTTTGGCTCAAAAACAGCCGATTTTACTGGGGGTTATCATCGCCCTTACCTCTCTCATTAGTTTTGAAATGGGGTATCTGGCGAACACTCATTTTAGCCGAGCGCCGATTATTATTGAGAAATGTAGCGACGAAGCCG